>JAZUFN010000181.1:0-4216 GCA_045640725.1 Lachnospiraceae bacterium | reverse complement strand
GAATTCGGCTTCCTTTTCCTCATACATACGAAGAGCCTTCTCTTTCAGGCTCTGCATAAATAATCTCACGCTGCTCATTATTAACCTGATCATACTCAAGGAGGTTCTTTCTGATACCGAAGTTGTTGCCCTCGATACGCTTCTGAGCAGTCTCAATAGCTCTGCTGAGCATCTTATGGTCAAGAGCCTGGCCTTCTTCAATGCCAAGAGCCGTAAATGCAGCCATAAGTCTCTCAGAACCAAAGAGTCTCATAAGATCATCCTCAAGAGAGATGTAGAAGCGGGACTCACCAGGGTCTCCCTGACGTCCTGCTCGACCGCGAAGCTGATTGTCTATACGTCTGGATTCATGTCTTTCAGTACCAATGATACGAAGTCCGCCCAGCTCAGCTACGCCTTCTCCCAGCTTAATATCGGTACCACGACCTGCCATATTGGTAGCAACGGTAACTGCTCCCTTTTCACCTGCCTTGGCTACAATTTCCGCCTCCATCTCATGGAATTTGGCATTCAGCACTCTGTGCTCTATGCCACGCTTTCTAAGTCGCTCGGAAATAGTCTCGGAGGACTCGATAGAAACAGTACCTACCAGTACAGGCTGCCCCTTACGATAAGACTCTTCTACTGCATCTGCAATAGCATTCAGCTTTTCACGCTGGGTCTTATATACGCAGTCCTCATAATCGATACGGGCAACCGGAACATTTGTAGGCACTTCTACTACATCCATGCCGTAAATCTCACGGAACTCATTTTCTTCAGTAAGAGCTGTACCGGTCATGCCGGCTTTTTTCTCATATTTATTGAAGAAGTTCTGGAATGTAATGGTAGCCAGAGTCTTGGACTCACGCTTAACATTTACATGTTCCTTGGCCTCGATAGCCTGATGGAGGCCATCAGAATAACGACGACCGGGAAGAATACGACCGGTAAAATCATCTACTATAAGAACTTCATTATCCTTTACCACATAGTCCTTGTCTCTGAACATGAGATTGTGAGCACGAAGGGCAAGGATAATATTGTGCTGGATTTCAAGATTCTCAGGATCAGCCAGATTTTCAATCTTGAAGAAACTCTCTACTTTACGTACACCTTCTTCAGTAAGATTTACATTCTTATCCTTTTCGTTAACGATGAAGTCTCCTGTCTCCTGAGACTCCTCACCCATGATAACGTCCATTTTGGAAAGCTCTTTTTCCTGACCGCGCTTTAACTGTCTGGCTAAAATATCGCATACCTCGTAAAGCTTGGTAGACTTGCCACTCTGTCCGGAAATAATAAGAGGAGTACGGGCTTCATCAATAAGGATGGAGTCTACTTCGTCGATAAGAGCAAAGTGCAGTCCTCTCATTACCAGCTGCTCTTTATAGATGACCATGTTGTCTCTAAGATAGTCGAAACCGAATTCATTATTTGTACCATAGGTAATATCGCAGGCATACTGCTCGCGACGCTCATCATTGGTCATGGTATTCAGGATACAGCCAACTGTAAGCCCCAGGAAGCGATGAATCTCACCCATCCAGTCTGAGTCACGCTTGGCCAAATAATCGTTTACCGTAACTACATGAACGCCCTTACCGGACAATGCATTCAAATAGGAAGGAAGAGTAGCCACAAGGGTTTTTCCTTCACCGGTCTTCATTTCGGTAATACGTCCCTGATGGAGAATAATACCACCGATAACCTGCACTCTGTAAGGCTTCATGCCTACTGCACGATATGCAGCCTCTCGACATACGGCGAATGCCTCTACAAGGATATCATTTTCTGTTTCGCCATTTGCCAGACGCTTCTGAAATTCTTTTGTCTTTCCTCTGAGTTCCTCATCAGAAAGGGCTGACATCTCAGGCTCAAGAGCCATGATTTTATCTGCTATGGGATAAATACGCTTAAGTTCTCTCTGACTGTGTGTTCCGAAAATTTTTGTACCAATACTCAAAACAAGTCCCTCCAACCAAATACCTGTCGGGGCACACCCTCGCACCCGCGCGCACGTATTATAAATCTAATCCTACAAATTTTAACATCTTGTGGCAAATCCCGCAACGTTAAATTTTTTAACGTTTTTCAACAAAATGATGAACTATTTAAGAACACGAAAATTCTAATAAATCATGGTGTTTTGTGCAACTTGCACAAAACTTCTTCATTCTACAAGCGTATTTAGGACTTTAATCCTGTAGTCAACTTCACAAAAAATCGAAGTTATCCACAGGCATTTTGATGTAATATTCCCCTGAAAGATGGTTATAAACGTACTTATCCACAATGTCCACGGTTATTCACTACAAACGTGGAACAAATTTCACTGCAGTAAAGTAAAAAAATCCAATGGGCATTTTCAACAAATTCACCAAAAAAACCTCTTTTTTTTATTATTTTGCTTGACATGATATTTGTTAGAAAATTCTGTCAATATTTATGAAAATTCTGTAAACTATCCCCATAATCATTGTCATAAATAGGCCAATATGGTAAAATACAAAGCAGGAAAGGACACATCACCTTTCCTATATAACACAATAAAGGGAGTGATGTTTATGCGTATTAGCACTTATGGTAAGAACATCGATGTAACTAAAGGACTTAAGGACGCAGTAGAGGACAAGCTGGGAAAGCTTGAATGCTACTTCAACGAGAACACAGAGGTAAAGGTAACCTTTAGTGTTGAGAACGGAGCACAGAAGGTAGAGGCAACGATACCTATGAAGGGTACTACCATCAGAGCTGAGGAAACCAGTGATGATATGTATGCTTCTATTGATATGATTGAGGATACTATAGAAAGACAGCTAAGAAGATATAAAAAGAAGCTCATTGACAAACAGCAGAACGCAGCCAGCCTTTCACAGGCCTTCATCGAAGAGGATTATGATGATCTGGATGACATAAAGATCGTTCGTACAAAAAAATTCCCTATGAAGCCTATGGATATTGAGGAGGCTTGTGTACAGATGGAGCTTCTGGGACACAATTTCTTTGTATTCCGCAATTCAGAAACAGATGAAATCAATGTTGTGTATAAGCGTCGCGGCAGTACCTATGGTCTCATAGAGCCGGAGGCATAAAAATTGAATAAAGGGGGCTTTTACAGCCCCCTTTTTTATTTTACATGTTCGTATTCAATTCTTATTTTAGGAAGCACTTTTACTTCGCTAAAATAATTCAGCATACCACCTTCTCTTTCAAGATCATTTTCCCCGCTTGCCGAAGGAGCGAATATTCTAAGTTCTACTTTTGTAGGAAAGTTTATACTATTTTTATAGAATGTTTCCATAAAATCAATATATCTAACACCCGGCTTCTTATAGAACCATTGTCCTCCCATCTCCATCATCAGATTATAGTCCTTGCTTTCATCCTCAAAATATGCTTCAAAGAAAACAGGCTTTCTCTCCAGCTCAAAGGTAAGTGAAAGTCCCTCGGCATCTTGGGCATTGCCAAAGCGAAGTGTTATGGGCTCAATATTTCCCTCAGCATCCGTGGGAATCTCTTCCACATCCTCCATCCTTGGCATAAAGTCAGGATCCTTTAACAGGTCTATGTAATAATCCATGAGAGGCTGTCTGATACCGCAATCCTTATTATTGGGGTCCTCTATTTCCAGTCCCAGTCTGCCTCTGTCTCTAAACTGATAAAAAGTAAAGCCACTGAACCACTTGTCTTTATCCGCCTTACACATATCAGTAAATTCCTTCATCATGTCTATCTGCTCATATGGACCTGTCACATCTCCATCAGCATTCATTTCAGACATCACCATAGGCTTTATCTCGCCGCCGTTAAGGTCTTTATATCTTAAAAAGCTTCTCTTAGTCTTCTCATATACCTCAGAAACAGGGTATCTTCCAAAGGATTTTCCTCCTTTTTCAGCCACGTCAAAAGGCCAGCCCCAGTGAAGAGACAGGTATTTGTCCACAGACCAGATATCAGCCTCCGGAATACAGCACTTGAACTCTTCTTCCATGGTCATTTCCTGTTTATCCAGGTCTTCAAC
This sequence comes from Lachnospiraceae bacterium, assembly GCA_045640725.1. Classification (GTDB taxonomy): domain Bacteria; phylum Bacillota; class Clostridia; order Lachnospirales; family Lachnospiraceae; genus RGIG3528. The sequence goes on along the minus strand of JAZUFN010000181.1, from coordinate 213 downwards.
CCCTCCAATGCATATAATAGTCTTTACATTGGGTGCCTCTTCTTTAATCAGTCGTGAGGCCTTACAGAAAAACTGAGCTATTTCTCCGTAAGAAGCTCTCTTATTAAATGAAAACCAATTGCCGGTAGCTTCGTGATTTATTCTCAATTCCATCTGACCAAAGGTGCGTAAATCCCTGCCGACAGCACGAAGCTGCTCATCTGATACCTTGGG
>JAZUFN010000180.1:0-2193 GCA_045640725.1 Lachnospiraceae bacterium | reverse complement strand
CATAGTTAACGGAGCATTATACAGTGAAGACAATAGATATCCTTTTACATTCTTCACCTTGGTTGTGTTTTTCCTGAAGCATTCAAGCACATAAGATAAGTGGCTACCATTAAGCTTCATCAACTGACTCTTTACTACCGCCGCTGGTTTGTAATCGCCTGCAACCATAATCCTCGCTTGTCCTGAACAAATAGTATCAACCATAATTGCTATCATTTCATCGGTTAAATCCTTTTCATACGGACTGTCATGTATCAATATTTCATAATCCACTTTCTCTTTGATATAGCGTAATGTGGCTTCCCTCTCATCCATCCCATCAGATTCCTCTGATAAGATAAGATTGGTATTACTAAATTCAGTATTATTAAACTCTATATTATTAGTCCGCATTTTTTGAGGTTCTTGACCCTCAGAAATTAATGAACTAGAACCTTCAATTTTGAGGTTCTTGAACTTCATATTTTGAGGACTGTGGATAAAGTTCTTTACGTAGATTTGGCTTGGCTTTCCCTGACCTTTTCTGATTCTCTCAATTAGGCCTGCTTTGTGTTCCAGCTCGTTCATTAGCTTCATAGCCTTATTCTCACTGCATGCAAGAGCATTCATAACACTCTTTAATGTGCATATGATATAGACTCTTCCATACTCATCTACCCAACCATTCCTGGCTGAAAGATTCATTCGATCAAGCATTATTCCATAGAGAATTTTGGCTTCAGGAGAAATCCCTGAGAAGTGCTCCTCTGTGAAGAGCACTTTGGGAATCCTGTAAAAAGCATAGGTGTCTGCTTCCGGGCCATAGTAATAATCAAATTCCATGACAATCACAACCCTTACAGCAGCCGTTCCTTCGAGGCTTTTTTCGAAATACATTGCTACTGATACCGTATGGGCATCTGGTCAACTCGCAAAAGCGATACTCCCACTTTGGACGGTAGTGCATACAGTCACGGCACCCTCTTGGCTTGTCATGAGTAGGATTTGTAGGCGGTGCTGTCATTAGTAAAAAGACTTTTCTTTGATGATAATATCCCATTACTCAACACCTCCCTGTCCTAAGAGCTTCTTGGTACACCAGCCTATGCAAGGCTGATGCACTCCATAACAACATCCAGTACATGGTGTAATCTTAGGTTCTACTGGCTTAAGCAGGTAATAGCAGCGCTCCTCTGTGAGTACGCACCCTTTTTTATTACCGCCCCACCAATAGCAGTATCGACAGTCTTTCGGCTTATCCTCCGCGTATAATCTTCCATCCATTCCTACAACGTCTCCTCAGATCTATTTTTCTTTGGAGTTGCAGGAGCCTTTTCGCTCTTTTCAGCTACTTCCTTGGCTTTCTTATCAAGATCCTTAAGAACAGAACCTCTCTCTTCCTTGTCAGCAGCTTTTTCAGCGATTCGGTCTTCAAACTTCTCAGCAAGCTCAAACACTTTATCCTGTGCATCGTAGTGGTACACATTATCAGAAAGTCTCTCATTAGGTGCTACCTGAGTTTCATTTACCTCATGCACCATTGCCTCAAGATCTCTGAATTTTACAGTGCCGTCATCAGGAACCAACAGCGTCTCATGAATTGATGAAGGGAGTAAATAAAAAGAGCCGCCGGTAATTTCGGCAGCCTGTTCCATGAAATCTGGGTATGCAATTACACCCGCTCCATTCACCTTTGATTCATTTGTTGCTACAAAGATATTTGGTGCATCCATAGGAACATCACCCATCATCTCTGCAAATTCTGGTCCCATCATTTCGACAAGTACTTCAGTCATAGAACGAATATTAACAGGCTCTCTGTTAGGAGCTGCCTCCATTGCGTCCTGATGAAGCTGTTCAGCAGTAATACCATAACGCTCAAGTAAGTCATTTTTGATGAGAATACTAGCAATACCGCTATCATCTCTGCCTACTGAAAAGCGATAAACACAGGCAAGGTCTTCCATCTCCTTGTGAGGCATGTTTGCTAACATCTCTTCATTTCCTGCAATAGGAATCATCTGAACTACCAGACTATCCTTCATGCGGTCATAATCCATTAGCATGTTTAGATCTACCTCTGGAGCATTTTCAAAGCCCTTCTGTACAACATCAACTGCGTAGTGAAACACGTCCTCGTAGGTCTTTCCCTGCTGAAGATCACTATAGAGCTTTTCAGCATCCATATTTACTCCAACCGGATTATTCTCCTTC
>JAZUFN010000179.1:0-9529 GCA_045640725.1 Lachnospiraceae bacterium | reverse complement strand
TACAGGTCCTGTTTCCTACTTCATGTGTCTTCTCTTTGCATGGATTATCAATGAATTTAAAGGCTGGCTCAGAGCCTTCCTTACTTTGATTTTCTATGCACCATCTATATGCGGTAATGCCTTCTTTGTATGGCAGCTCATCCTTACAGGTGACAGATACGGATACTTGAACGGACTTTTATTGAAGCTGGGCATTCTGGATGAAGCTGTTCAGTGGATGAAGACAGAGCAGTACGTGCTTCCTATACTTATAGTAGTACAGCTTTGGCTGTCTCTTGGTACCGGATTCCTTTCCTTCATAGCAGGTCTCCAGACTGTCGATAAGACTCTTTACGAGGCAGCGGCCCTGGATGGCATCAAGAATCGTTGGCAGGAGCTCTGGTATGTTACACTTCCTTCCATGAAGCCTCAGCTGATGTTCGGTGCGGTAATGCAGATTACCACATCCTTTGCCATCGGTGATGTTTCCATAGGTCTGGCCGGCAACCCTTCAGTTAACTACTCAGGTGCCACAGTCCTGACACACCTTTTGGACTATTCAAATGTACGATTCGATATGGGTTATGCATCCGCCATCGCTACAGTTCTTTTCCTGTTGATGATCGGTTCCAACCTCATCGTTAAAAAATTACTGGGGAGGATCGGCGCATAATGGCAAAGAAGAAAAAGAGAAAGACCGGCAAGATCCTTGGATTTATCCCAAGACCGGAAAAAAAGCTGAACCGTTCAGCTGCCGGCAATACCTTACTTTTCATATTCATGGCTATATGTGGTGTGGCTATGGCCGTACCGCTGGTAATGATTATCAACAATGCGTTGAAGCCACTGGATGAGCTTTTCCAGTATCCTCCGCGTATTTTTGTAAGAAATCCTACTATTGACAATTTCACAGATCTTTTTGTTCTGATGAATGATACCTGGGTTCCTTTCTCCAGATACATGCTGAACACAGTTATTATTACCGGTGGCGGTATGATAGGACACGTTATTATAGCTTCCCTGGCAGCATACCCTTTGGCTAAGCATGATTTCCCCGGTAAAAATATACTTTTCCAGATGACGGTACTGTCCATGATGTTTTCATGGCAGGTTACTCAGAATCCACAGTACATGATCACATCCTGGCTGCATATCAACAATACCTACTGGGCACTGATTATTCAGGCTTGTGGTTATGGTATGGGTCTCTACCTCATGAAGCAGTTCATGGAGCAGATCCCTGACTCACTTATTGAATCAGCCAGACTGGATGGCGCCGGAGAGTGGAAGATTTTCTGGACTATCGTAATGCCAAATGTTAAGCCGGCATGGCTTACACTGGCTATCTTCCAGTTCCAGCAGATGTGGGGACAGACAGGCAGCACTTACCTTCGTGACGAGCAGTTAAAGCCAATGCAGTACGCATTGCAGCAGATAGCAGCAGGTGGTGTAGCCAGAGCAGGTGCAGGTGCGGCAGTTACTTTTCTGGTGGCAGCAGTACCAATTACTTTCTTCCTCATCTGTCAGAGAAATATTTTGGAAACAATGACTACTTCAGGTATGAAAGACTAAGGAGGACAGCATGAACAATAAAAAAATCAAGCTTGCCTTAAGAGTCTTAAGCATACTTATTATCATGACGATGATCATCACTACGGCAGGCATTACAAAGGCCTATGCAGCAATAACTGAAGAGCCTTATGACAGTTACAATTACGATTACTGGGGTTATATTCATTATACCCCGTCACCCTACACTACAGACCGTGTTATCATGGGTGAAACTCTTACCTATAATGGTGAGACCGTAGGCGCATTTGATGAGCCTGAAGACTTCTGTAAAGATGCTGAAGGTAATCTTTACATCGCAGATACAGGTAATAACCGTATCGTAATAATGGATGCAGAGCTTAAAAAAGTCATCAATATCATTACCGGCTACACTATAAATGGTGAAGAGAAGTCTTTTAACCAGCCTTACGGCGTATGTGTATCCGCTAAAAATCAGTTGTATGTGTGTGATTCCGGAAGCAAAAAAATAGTGGTTCTTGACAACGAGACATTGGAGCTTGAAAAAGTTATCGAAAAGCCTCGTTCTGAGAGCTTGGATGAAAATTTTGTTTTCACACCTCTGAAAGTAGTAGTTGACTATGCTGACAGAGTGTACTGTATAGCCAAGAATCAGTTCCAGGGCATCATGGTATTTGAGGAAGACGGTACATTTGCTACCTTCTTTGGTACCATCGAAGTTAAGATTTCTGCCTGGGAAAAATTCTGGAAGAGACTGGCTACCAAGGAAGAGCGTTCTCATCAAAAGCTCTATATTCCTACAGAGTTCACCGGCGTAGATATTGATCCGGACGGATTTGTATTTGCTACCAATATAGACCCTGAGGGTGTACAGGGTGTTAGACGTCTCAATCCTTCAGGACAGGACGTTATTAAAAAGGGCGAGAATGCCAATGTAGGTGGTGACCTTAATACCGAAGGCAATTCGGATTATGCAGGTCCTTCCCAGTTCGCAGATGTTGTATATCGAGATAACGGTATGTATTCCTGCATCGACAAAAAGCGTGGCAGAATTTTCACCTACGACTATGAAGGAAATCTCCTGTATATCTTTGGAGGCCTGGGATATCAGGCCGGCACATTGCAGATTCCTGCAGCCATTGAGGCGATAGGCGACAAAATAGTTGTTTTGGACTCACAGAGAAGCCAGATTGTTATTTATTCGGTTACTGAGTACGGTAATCTTATCAATCAGGCTGTTGCTCTCAGATATGACGGCGATGAAAAAGAGGCTGTAGCTATTTGGGAGAGAGTACTGGAGCTGGATGAAGATAACGAATTAGCTAACACCGGTATCGGCAAGGCATACCTTTCTTCAGGTGACTACAAGCTGGCTATGAAGTATTTAAAGCTGGGAGTAAACAAAGATTATTACGCTATTGCTTACAAGAGATACAGAAATGCTTGGCTGGTAGAATATGCGGGCTACTTCCTTACTGGAATTGTAGTAGCAGTTGCCGGAATTATCATTTTTGTTAATGTTAGAAAAAAGAGAAAGGGGGCAAAAGAGTAAATGAGTAAAGATAAATGGTCATATATGTTCTATACTCTTAGCCACCCTATGGACGGATTTTACTGGGTAAAAAGAAAAGACAGGGGCAGCGTTCCCATCGCAATAATAATGGTGGCACTTTTCTCCGTATCTTTTACCATTAATCGTCTTTTTGCAGGATTTGTGGTAAATGAAGTAGACTACAGATCAGTAGATTCTCTTAAGGAGCTCCTTGGCATACTTGTATGTTACTTGCTTCTTTGTGTCAGCAACTGGTCCATCACTTGTCTTATGAATGGCGAGGGCAGACTTAAGGATATAGCAGTAGCTATAGGCTATGGTACTTTTCCCATTACAATCGCCTTTATAGCAGCTACCATAGTCAGCCGATTTTTGGCAGATGGTGAGGAGGCTTTTTACGGCATTATTCTTGCAATCGGAATAGTCTGGGGCATTATGCTGATGCTTATTGGTATTATGCAGGTTCATAATTACTCCCTGGGAAAAACACTGATTACGCTGTTTCTTACCTTTGTAGCGCTGTTTATCCTGATTTTCCTGATTCTCCTTTTGGCAAATCTTTTAGGCTCGGTTTTCAACTTCTTCAGAAGTATTTATACCGAAATAATATTCTGGTAGGAGGTGCTTGATGAAGAAAGATAATAAAGCTAAAAAGCCTAAGGTGAAAATGCCCATGTCAAGAGGTAAAAAAGCAGCTCTCATCATTTTGGGAATCCTGCTGCTGGCGCTGGCAATATATGTAGCGCAGTACCTTATCAGATACACTTTTTACAATGGCTATAGAAAATATGTCAGCTCTTATGAAGTAGAGCAGGCAACACCATATACAAAGCTTAATGACAGTGACTGTAAAGTGGAGGGCTTCGACCTGGTAGCTGAAAATGAATTCTTGAAGCTCTATACTCAGCCATCTACAGGTTTTGTGGCTATATATGATAAGAGAGACGGGAAAATCACCACTTCCAATCCTCTGAATGCAGATGAGGATACAGTAGCCAATGAGACCAACAAGTCCAGAATGAAATCTGCGTTTATCCTAGGATATTACAATTCCAGTTTCGTTACAGGTGATTTTGATTCCTGGTCTCAGTCAGTTCAGAAAAAGGGACTTTCTGTTGAAAGTCTTAAAAATGGTGTAAGATATACTTACGAGATTGGTGAGATTAATAAAAAGACCAGCGAATCGGCCATCTACTTCTCCATTCCTTTGGAGTACAGACTGGTGGGGGATGCTGTGGAAGTATCCATACCTACAAGGCTGATTAAGGAAGAAGGAGCCGGATACGTATACAGAATTCAGTTGCTTCAGTACTTTGGTGCACCCGGCATGGGTGAAGAAGGTTACTTTGTAGTACCTAATGCCAGTGGATCTCTTATCAACTTTAACAATGGTAAACTGGATTCCACCAATTTCACTCAGTACTATTATGGTCAGGACCCTCTGACAGCCAATCTTACCACGATTGAAAATGTAGATACCTGCAGACTTGCTCTTTACGGCATATGCAGAGAGGACAGCAGTATCCTTACCACAATTGAGAGAGGCGCCAGCCTGGCAATGCTGACAGCCGGTATCTCAGGAAAGTATACCGAAAGAAACTATATTTACAACACTTTTATACTGAGAAATACCGATAATCTGAAAAATTTCCAAGGTGGTACCAAGGACATTATAGTTATGGAAGACGACTTCTATGACGTCAATGTGAATGTAAGGTACACACTTTTAACCAAGGAAAATAAGGGATATGTCGGCCTTGCCAATTACTACAGAGACAGATTGATCAAGGAAGGTGTGCTGACAAAGCTGGCTACAAACGGAGATATTCCTTTCTACTACGATATTCTGGGTGGAGTTAAAGAAACAGCACATTTCATGGGTACTCAGTACAATTCAGTACATGCCATGACCACTTTTGACCAGGCTGCTAAGATTGTAGAAGAGCTTAAAGCAGCAGGAGTACAGAATCAGGTAATGAATTATGAAGGCTGGTTCAATGGAGGTTACTACCACGACACAGCCAATCGCATCCATGTGACCTGGAAGCTGGGTGGCAAGTCTGATTTGGCGAAATTAAACAAGGCTGTAGAGGAAGCAAATGGCAGATTGTCACTGGATGTTCAGTTGCTTAAGCTTTCCAGAGACTCCAATTTTAACGGAACAATGGAGGCATCACGCTACTACGGTGCAGGCTATACAGCTACCTTCGGTCTCGTTAATCCGACTACTTTACGTAATACTACGGGCCTTGGATATAAGGGGAATCTGTACGATGTGGTTTCTCCAAAGTACTTAACAAAGTATGTGGATAAGTTCAGTACAAAGATTCAGAAGATTGAATCCGATTCCATTACATTGAGAGACTTGGGCAGCTACCTTTGCCCGGACAAAAAGCGTACTAATATTATTGACAGAGAAGCTACTATGGATGTTATTCTCCATGAGCTGGAAGTGCTGAAGGGCACCAACAGAAAGCTTATCATGAACGAATGTAACGACTATGCTTTTGGCTATGCTTCAGATATTCTGAATGTGCCAATGTACGGAAACGATTACTTCCTGGTAGACGAAAATATTCCTCTTTACCAGATGATTATCCATGGTTCCATCAATTACTCATCCATATTGCTGAATTACAATGACCTTGAGGATTACAGACCAATGATCTTAAAGCTTATTGAGACAGGAACAGCACCTCACTATGTATTTACCTGGAAGGAATCCTCAGAGATAAAGGATACAGCGCTTTCCTTCTACTATGCTACTACCTTCAAGACATGGAAGGATGAGGCAACGGATGTATATTTAAAGACTAATGAAGTATTAAAATCTGTATCAGGAGCATTTATTGTAAATCACGAAATTATATCTGATACAATAAGAAGAGTGACCTATGACAATGGCGTAGTAATCATTATAAACTACGGCAAGACTGTTGAGACAGTTGATGGTGTAATGGTAGGAGCACTTAGTGCAGTTGTGGAGGGCAGATAAATGGCAAAAAAGAAAAAAATGTCAATGGCTGCCAAGAAAGCAGTGCACGGATACCTGTTTATCCTGCCATTCATCCTGGGTTTTGCCATTTTCTATGTGAAGTCTCTGGCACAAACGATAATATATGCCTTTTCCGAGACCAGCTTCTCAGCTATGACAGGTCTTGTAAGTAAATGGGTAGGCTTCAAAAATTTCGTTTACATTTTTACAGAGCATGGTTCATTCAAGCAGGAAATGGTTTCCTCGCTGTCTGATATGCTAATAGATGTACCGCTGATTCTCTTCTTCAGCTTGTTTATGGCTATGATGCTGAATCGTAAATTCAAGGGTAGAAGCGTGGTAAGAGCAATATTTTTCCTGCCCATCATTCTTGGATCCGGAGCTATTGCAGCAGCTTTACAGCATGCTACTTCCATGATGCAGGGTGGTCTTTCCACTTCCGTTACCGAGACCAGTGGTGTGCAGGCAGGTGTTCTGGCATTTGATATTGATTACATTATCAATACCTTCAGAAATCTGGGACTGAACCAAAAGGTGCTAGGCTATGTAGTATCTGCGGTAGCAAGAATCAATGACATCATTTCCAATTCAGGTGTTCAGATTATTATCTTCATCGCTGCACTGCAGTCCATTCCGGGCTCCATGTACGAAGTAGCTAAAATTGAGGGAGCCACAGGCTATGAGACCTTCTGGAAGGTCACATTCCCTATGGTTATGCCCCATATCATTACCAATATAGTATTCACTATTGTTGAGGCTTTTGCTGACAGTAAGGTGATTCAGCTGGCTGAAAAGGAGTATGGCTTTGCCGGTCTCCATTACGGTTACAGTATGGCTATTACTTTGGTAAGTACCCTGATCACGGTGGCTATTCTGCTGGTTATAATTAAGATTATTCAGAGATTCACATTTTATTATACTTAAGGGAGGTAAAACATGGAAAAAGCAATATCAAAAAAATCCAATGTGTTTACCGACCTTAAGGTAACACTTAGAGATCCTTACAAGAGAAATACTTTATTGAATAAGGTAAAGAATGTTCTTTTACTGATACTTAACATAGCTATTATAGTAGGAGTTTCCTATGTTATACTGCAGCCGGTTATCGGTATTGTAGTTGGTTCCATCAAATCGACCAAGGATTTGGTAAATCCTATGGTTTATGTATTACCGCATTATCCCACCATGGAGAAGTATAAATTGGCTTTTCTCAGAATGGAGTATGCGAAAGTAATGCCAAAGAATCTGCTTTATGTAGGCGGGCTTACCCTGCTTCAGCTGTTTGTCTGCTCTATGGTAGGCTATGGCTTTGCCAGATTCGAATTTCCATTTAAAAAGATACTGTTCGGATTCGTAGTAGTGACAATCATTTTACCATCTCACGCTATTATGTTTCCGCTGTATACATCATTTGCCATGTTTGATCCATTTGGCATAGTAAGTGCTATCACAGGTAGATCCATGAATCTGCTGGGCACGCCTATACCTGTAATTCTCATGAGTTTACTGGGCTGCGGCGTAAGAAGCGGGTTGTACATCTACATTTTCAACCAATTCTTCAGAGGACTGCCTAAAGAAATCGAAGAGGCCGCAATGGTTGATGGTGCCGGTACTTGGTATACTTATTTTAGAATCATGCTGGTGAATGCTATGCCTGCCGTTATCACTGTCACGGTATTCTCTATCGTATGGCAGTTCAACGACACCTTTTTCGCCAATCTCTTCCAGATAAGTCCTAATATTCTTATCAGTAAGCAGATTGCAACACTGCAGCACATTATTGCAAATGTGGACAAAGTGTTGGATCCGGCCACTCAGCAGCTTTATGTAAATGCCGCTACCGTAATGGTCATCCTTCCGGTTCTTATTATCTATATTGTGCTCCAGAAACAGTTTGTAGAAGGTGTTGAGAGAAGCGGTATTGTAGGTTGATCTATTGGCGCATGGCGCCTTAGAGGAGTTATGGACTTTAGTCCGAGAAAAAAGGAGGAAAAAAGAGTGAAAAACAAAAAAGTATTGGCTTTAGTTTTATCTCTCGTAATGGTGGTTTCCATGCTGGCAGCTTGCGGCAAAGACGAGCCTAAGGACAATCCCACCAACGGTGAAGTCTCAATCGACTTCGAAGATTCAAAGAGTGCATTTGCACTGATAAAGACAGCTCCAAGAAAGGCTGATGAATCTTCATTATCTGTAAAGGAGATTAAGGGAAGTAAGGTTCTTTACGTTACTAATGAAAAGGGCGGCGAAGAAATGTATCTTACCCTTGACCTCGATGGCCTGCTGGGAGCAAATATCTCCAAGCTTGCCAAGGTAGAGTACACAATCGGTGTTGACAGACCTGACAGCTCCAAGTTTGCAGCTATTGCCGGAGAGGTATTTGTACATGCCGGTGCTTCTGCTGATAAGCTGGCAGAGACAAAAGTAGGTACATGGTCTGTTTATACAGAGGCCAAGAATCCAATGACTATCTCAGTTGATGTAAGTGGTACTGCATTTACTGCAGGAGCTGATTCTTACCTTACTATCCTGAAGAAGGAAGATACAGGCGCTACAAAGGGCAATTTCTTTATTGACAATGTAAAGTTCCTGGATAAGGACGGTAAGCTTATTTCTGTAAACAAGGATGTCGTAATGGAGCCTGTTGGTAATAAGTTTGTTAGAGAGCCTGAGAAACCGGACCCATCAAAGGGTATCGTTATTAAGGATGAAGTTGTTGCTGCAAAGTGGGGCGAAGCAGATTGTACTGTAAAGCCTGATGTTTTCGCTAATTTTGATGGCGCAATTGATGTAACAATCAAGTTCGAAATGCGTCCTGCATCAGAGGGTGATGGTGACTACTATCTCTGGGCATTAAGAATTAATTCAGATGGATGGCCAGCACTTGTAAAGCTTGTTCCTGACTGCATCACTGCACCAGTGAACATTAATGGCGATGGCTTCTTTGAAATTCCTGCAGATTTAACAGAATTTACATTTACTATTAATGCTGACGGTGTTGCAAAGATTAAAGAGATGGGCTGTGAGGTAATTGGTACTGTTCATCGTGTAGATGTATACGAAATGGTACTCAAGTCATCAAATGTTACTGTTAAAACAGAGACAATCAAGGATGATGTAAAGGCAGCAAAGTGGGGCGAAGCAGATTGTAAAGTAGCTAACAGCGTATTTGCAGGCTTTGATGGCGCACTTGATGTAACAATTAAGTTTGATATTCTTCCTGCATCAGAAGGCGATGGAGACTATTATCTCTGGGCATTGAGACTTAATACCGAAGGATGGCCGGCACTTGTAAAGCTTGTTCCCGATTGCATTACTTCAGAAACAAGCATTAATGGCGATGGCTTCTTTGAGATTCCTGCAGATGCAACAGAAATTTCATTTACTATTAATGCTGATGGTCTTGCTAAGATTAAAGAGATGGGATGTGAGGTAATTGGTACAGTCCATCGTGTAGATGTATATGAGATGACAAT
>JAZUFN010000178.1:0-10408 GCA_045640725.1 Lachnospiraceae bacterium | reverse complement strand
CTAATTGACACACTTTTGACTAAAAGTGTGTCAATTAGATACGTCCCCCTGTCACATTTGTGTCAAGCAGATACGTCCCCCTGTCACATTTTAATCACATCTTAATTAATTCGTATTCCCTGGAGCCTATACCGATTTTCTCAGCATGCTCCAGCATCTCTTTATAGCGGACGTTGGGATTGGAATCAAGGAAATTATCATGATAATGAATCCATGTGCCCTTTCTCAGGTTATCACCCAGCTGCGAATTTTCAATAGGCTGAGCCTTTAGGCAGGCATCTGCGCAGGCCTGATCCAAAGCCACCGGATCAAAGCTTGCGAACATTCCGATATTGGGAAGAATAGGCGCATCATTTTCTTCATGACAATCACAATTCGGAGAAATATCCATAACCAGGCTGATATGAAAATTAGGTCTGCCATCTACCACTGCCTTTGAGTACTCTGCTATCTTGCAGCCCAGCACCTCATTTGTATTGTCATTTGGATTGGAAATGGCATCAAAGGCACAGGCCCCGATACATCTGCCGCAGCCCTTGCAACGCTCCGTATTAATTACAGCTTTTCCTGTATCATAGCTGATGGCGTCTGAACCACATTCCTTGGCACAACGCTTACAGTTTTTACATGAATCCGTATCTACTACCGGCTTTCCATGATTATGCTGATGCATTTTACCTGCTCGTGAGCCGCAGCCCATACCTATATTCTTTAGTGCTCCGCCAAATCCGGTACTCTCATGCCCCTTAAAGTGATTAAGGGAAATAAAAACATCTGCATCCATTACAGCTCGTCCAATGTAGGCCTCTTTGCAGTATTCTCCCCCTTCAACAGGTACAGCCACATCATCTGTTCCTCTAAGTCCGTCACCTATAATAATATGGCACCCGGTAGTAATCTCGTTAAATCCGTTTTCCTGAGCGCAGCTAATATGATCCAGTGCATTTTTTCTGGAACCGGGATACAAGGTATTGCAGTCTGTAAGGAAAGGCATACCGCCTGCCTCTTTTACCAGATCTGCTACCGCCTTTGCATAATTAGGTCGCAAATAAGCCACATTACCCATCTCGCCAAAATGCATTTTAATGGCAACAAATTTATTTTCCATGTCGATTTCCTGCAATCCCGCTTTACGACACAGTCTCTTTAGCTTCTCAGGAAGCCCTACACCTCCTACAGTTCTGAAATCAGTAAAATACACCTTTGATTTGCTCATTTTCTGCCTCCTTTGTGCCTCCATTAATCAGTCGTGTTTTTAGAATCAGTTCTATTGTCCATATCATAACACATTTCTTTTCTTTCGTCACCTAATCTTCTTAAAAACAGTACTGTTAAGATCGCTGTTACTAAAGTGATTAAGGTCCCCTGCCAGAGATAAGGATAATGAAGCTTTATAACTGTTCTTCCGCTGTCAACAACGGTAAGATGATTCTTTGATTCGATTTTGCTCTCACTGGTAAAATTGTCATGATATGAGATGGTGGAATTTAGATTATCCTCCGGCGAGTCAATGGTAATGGAATTCTTACCATACTCCACCTGAATAGGATATATTTTTCTATCAGGCAGTCTCCCTCCGTCCAGGCTGAAAGCCCCTGACAGCAAATCCCCCACCGTATCATCCTGGGTAAGAGCATAATGATAGGTCAGATTCAATCCTACAAAGATAATATTGTCGTTATACTTAGAACCATAAAAGTCCAGGCCATTTCCCAGATCGGATAATGTTCCCCAGACCTTATCCAAACCGTTAATATAAACAGTTTTCCAGTCCCTGGCATCCTTGTGGAAGGGCCTGCAATTCAATACTCCATCCTTGGTCACCAATTCCGGATAACCGTTAGTGAAATTAATATTAAAACACTGAACTCCCAGAAATTCCGGTGTTCCCGAACTCTCCACAGCAGGAATACCATCTGCCAGGATTATAATTCTCTTTCCCTCTTCGCTCAATCTCAAAAGCATTTTTTCCGCTGCTGCTCTGTCGTCATATACAAAGCCTGCAATATAAATCGTATCATATTGAGCTAATTGCTCATAAGTATAGTCATTCAGATTATTGGACTCTGTCTCCTCCAGGCAGGGAAAGGTCAGTGCCATTTGCGGTGCAGAACTGCCTATGGCTATGGCAGAATAGATGGTTTTTACCCCAAACTGACTAGGACTATCCATATGATAAAGCAAATAATCCTTATTTTCATCCACCTTTAAAAAGCCCACAGCCTTGGCCAAAGCTGTTACTCTGTTCACCATATAATCCGAGATTCCCAGCGCTTTCTTGCTGATAACTACTGTATCAGTCCCCAGCTCTATCATTCTGTCAAAAAGATAGAGGAAATAGCCATCCTCCGCTGCCTGATTCAGTTGAACAATATTATAGGCCGTAGCTGCAGACTGCCATCCTGCGCCAAAGGTTCCTGCTACTCCGTCTGCCCCGCCGGACACCATATAGCAGGCCATAGCCCCCAGACTGCTCATATCCATTAGCGCCAGTCGTTGATTGGTTATTTCCTTAGCCTCAGCTATCAATGTGTCATTTTCCATTTTAGCCAGACGCTTCTCGATTTTTTCACCATTGTTAAGGCCGTATATCAACTGTAAAGAAGGCAGGCAATCTGCTACCAGCAGGCACATAACCAGAATCAGCCAGCCTTTTTTCAGTGTTTTCCACATAAGCAGGCTGAAAAGAATGAAGCAAAGAGCAATGGATATAAATCTAAGCATCCATAAAAACTGGCTTCCAGGTAATTTCACCAGTACCCGGTACATACTGCCGGTAGTCAGAATAAAGATAATAATCCCTGTCCAAAAGCCCACTCTGGCCTGCTTTTTCCCTGCTATAATGCCAAAAATCCCAGTAATAAACGCTGCTAAACCAAAGTAAAACTCGCTTACTCCATTGGTCAGTCGCCTGAAAGGATTGAGACTCACCAATGCATCCTGAAAATATCCCTGCATGACCTGCTCACTATTGACAGATGTAATGCCTCCCACAAAGGATGCCAGACTCCATATGCCAGTAAGCATGAAAGCAAGTATCATTCCGATAACGACTTTCCGGACAGCCGTTTTTTCCTTAAATGCAATAGCATAAATAATCAGATAAAAACATACAGAAAGGAAAATCATGCCGGCAAAGCCGGTATGACAAAGGGTTATAAAAAACATTGCCACCATCATTCTCGGCAAGTCATGTTTTTCCCCCTCGTTAAGATAGCCATAGATAAAGGATATAAGCAAGGGTAAAATAACCATACAAAGAGCCCTGGGCAGATTACCTTCCACAAAAAGAGCCAGCAGATTATTAGGCATGAAAAACCAAAGAAGGCCCATAAAAAAACCTAACAGCAGCCTCCTGTGTCTGATTCCAACCACTATCCAGCTCACTGCTCCCAAAGCAAAAATCAAGCCTACAAAAATAATATATCCCTGAAACAAATGCCCCCCAGCCAAGGCCTGACAAAGGGCAATAAAGTACACAGGTAAAGGTGCCCAATATCTAAGCATTTCCACACCGTTGTACCACATAGGATCAAAAAGAGGATAAAAATTCCCCTTAGAAATCTCCTTGTACAACACATCTCCTTTGTACAAGTGGTACATAGTGTCCGTTCCTGCCGGATACAGTCCGTTTCTGTATACCAGAATCATTATAAGAGCTGAAAAAATGGCTATGATTACTCCCATTAGGGCTGCTACTGTAATCATTTTTTTTGCCTTATCCATATACACTCCCTATATCTTCACTCCACTATTCCTTCAAAATATCGTCAAGTACGGCATCCACAAAATCATTAAGAGCCGCCTCCGTCTGCTCCTTATTTTTCACGGAGTACTCTTCTGTGTCCTTATATGACACTATATAGCTTCTGGTAGGTGTTTCACTGCCACTAATTTTTAAAAGCTGTCCATCTATTCCTTCTATGATTTTCCGCAGCTGCTCACCGCAATAATCCACAATATTTTCCAGAATCGGCATAATGGTATCAAAGGGCTGGCAGTCATTCAAAGTCTTATCCTGATATTGGGCAAAAAAGCTTTCTATGGCCTTTTCATATACACCAAACTGTCGCAAGTCATTTCTCTTAACTCTGATATGAATAATCATCTCCCAGGTGTGGGGATGAACATCGCCCTGCTTTCCATCGAAAATAACACTATGGCTGGCATTCAGATAAAATTTAAATTCATATTCCTTAAAAAGAGCATTATCCACCTACTTCACCTCTTTTATCATTTCCTCGTATACTGAGCTTAATGCCCTATCTCCGTTTTCCACATATCTATAAGCTACTATCTTACAGCCCAGCTTGTTTTCCATCTCAGCTATGATGTCCTCGCTAAAAGCCTTGTGCTTTAGAGAAATTAATAATATGTACTGATTATCAATAACCGCTCTTACTGTCTTTCTATCGAGCAGTAGCCCTGCCCTTTGGAAAAACGCCTCTCTCTCAGGACCAACCCCCGCCTGCACCACGTACAAAAGTAACGGAAAAGCCTCTTTAGCATCCAATCTTCGGAAAAGAACAGGCAATGCCTTTGGTAAAAATGAATTCTCCTGAGTATTAAACAACCTAGCCTTACTCAGCTGATCATCCTGCTTGCCAATAATGGCGGTCAGCCCCTTATTTTCTTCCTTTCCCTCTGCATACATCCTATACCAGCGCTCTGTGGTCAGTACTAATGCCATAACACCTATAAAAAATACCAGAAGCAACAAGAGGCCCAACATACTAAGCACTATCTTTGCTCCCATGTATTCATTCTGATCCAGAATGAATTTGGATTCCGTCATAAGACATAATGTATAATTTTTACCGGCATACTCAAATTTTACTCCGGATGTAACATAGATATCTCCTCTGGATTCAATAATATCATGGATAACACTGTCCACCCTAAGTCTTGAAACAAAGGTATCTATATCTATAGCCGAGTAGTAAGTCTGACTGGTAAAACTTTTATACTTATTTGTTTCCAGTACGTCCTTAACAAAAACAATGGACTTATCTTCATCAAAGGTCCAGTATCTGTAGGTGGAAGCGTCCAATGTAGACAGGATATCCGTAACTATTTCTTCGCTGCTTCTGTCTTTAACCAGATTTATCTGATCCAGTACCAGCTGTACATATCCATCCTGCTGATGAGCATACACTTCCAGGATACCTTCCTCATACTTATGCATCTGCATATAGGCCGTAAAGCCGATAATCACCAGGAATAAAAAAGTACTACCGAATATAGTCCATCCGGTACTCTTATTAAAATAATTTCTCTTTTTTCCCTGTGTTATATTTTTCTTCTTATTGTTTTTCAACAGTCTCTTCCTCGTTAAAAAAGGCATTTATTTTTTTATAAGTCTTACGCACCTTGTTAAAGTCATTGCCCACCGCCTCTGCAAATTTGTCTCTTTCCTGAGACAATGTCATGGTCCTCCAGGCGCTGGTGGTATTGATACTGTTAATTATGCCTGCAAATCTGATAAAAAACACAACAAAGTTGAAAAATGGCAGTAAAGGCACTATCCACCACTGTTTTCTGTAGTATTTCTTAAGCTCCGGGAAGGGGGACAAAAATCCCAGGGTGGAGATAAAATACAAATACCCACATAAAATGTACATAAGAAAAATAAAGGCAGTGGCCAGTATGACTGTTTTTCCGGAAAATCCAATAAAAATCAAACAAAGCAGGGCTAAATACCAGATGATTCTGGGAAAAGCAAAGGTGTGGTCATACATAAGAGTTTTTACTGCCACATCAGAAAACATCTTGAAAGGATTCATTGTGTCTGAAATAAACATCTGAGAGACTTCCAGACTGCCTCTCTGCCAGCGCTGTCTCTGAGTATAGAGCTTATCCATATTTTCAATGGGGTCTACAAAGAGAATCGAATCTTCGCTCATGTAGATTCTCTCCCCCTGATAGTATCTCATTTGGAAAGTAACATGAGTATCCTCAGCCAGTGTTTCAGTATTATACATCCTGGACTTTAAGATGGCCGATTTTCGAAAGGCCGAAAAAGCCCCGGAAACTGTATAGATTTTATCTCTTTCCGCAGAATAATTACGTCCTGCCAAAAAAGCCTGAGCGTATTCCATAAACTCCATTTTTCTGAAGGTTCTGGATATTCCTCCGGGGTATTCTTCAATAAGCCTGGGCTCAATGAGTACCGCCCCGGTAACGCAGTTAATATCAGTATTATCTTCAAAGCGTTTTACCATATTGGTCAGGGCGCTCTTTTCCAAAATCCCATCGCTGTCAATATGGATAATGTATTTACCTTCACTGTTGTAGAGAGCCATGTTCAAAGCTCTGGACTTGCCCTGCTCTGCATTCAGCCACTGCATAATAAGCTCAGGGTACTTTTTCTGACACTGGGTAAAAATCTCAAAGCTGTTGTCTGTACCCTTATTATTTACCAGAAACACTCTGATACGGTTTACGGGGTAATCTCCCTCGGCAATGGATCTGATACAATTAGCCAAGGTAACATGGGAATTGTAAACCGGTATAATAATAGATATTTCCGGGTACAAAGTAGGTTCCGGTATTTTTTTTGCGAACAATCTTCTCTTCATCAATACAAAGAAGCTACCAATGGAGGGAATAATTTCCATCACGAAGGGGATTACAATCCAAGGTGCCCAAAAGATGAAGGAATTCATTAAATTGCTAATGTTTGCCATAGCTAAACCTTCCAAGCTTCATCCTAACAATCTGAGGCTTTGTAAAGACATAGAAATAGAGGAAAATAGTTAATATATAGAACAAAATACGTCCTACCAGCGTATGAGCCATGTGATAGGCTGATGGACCCACGAAATGTATTATCTCACAAATCACTATGATTCTCACAGCATTGGCCAGCATAATATAAAGGGTTCCGATAAAGCTCAGGGCTATTCTTTCCTTTAATCCATATACCTTAAAGAAAATCAATAATGATAAAAAGGCCATTATTTCAATGATACCCGAGCACTCAAAATCTATCTGTAAAGTGATTGCCCCTTTGGCAGACTCCACAAACAGAATGCCGTACTTAAAATATGGCTCGAAAGTATGAGTCAGGCTTCCAATAAGTCCCGCCATAGCTGCAATCGCATAGGACAGGGGCTTGGTAAAAAGAGGCCGCACCACAATCATCATTAATATGAACAAACCTGCAGAACCAGTAATAAAATGCCAAAAAAGCAGTTTTGTTTTTTCTGTTACTATCAGTAGGTATATCCATACCAATAGCAAAAGCACCACCAGTACATATCTCATTTACTGTCACCTGCTTTTCTTTGTAAAAAACATTCCTACGCCTGCCATTCCCACAAGCAAAAGCATGCCCACCAGAGGTGCAGTGGAAGTACCGGCACAGGTCACCCAATCCGTTCCCAGTCTTCCATACTGAGCCGCATAGGTCTTTATATCATTGGCAGAAATACCGAATTTTTCTGCCAGCTTATTCTCATCCAGAACATATTCGCACTGATTGTGGCTGTCTTTACCTATAGTAATGATCATTTCTCCGTAGCATACATTTTGCTCATCCAGATTATAAATGCTGACCGCATTTCCCCAACTATCAGTGGAAAAAATCTTGTATTTGTATTCTCCCGGCTCAAGGTCGCTAAGCTTGGGATTCCAGTTGATTATTCCTGACTCGGATACCTCTGCTACCCTGGGGAAAAAATAGTAGCGGTCATTAAGTTTAATGGTAACACTTTGAGTAAAAGCTACAGCTGCTTCCCCGCTATCGGTATGAGCCTCCATCTTGGTCTGCACATAGCCATAAAGCCTTTCGTCCTTACTAAAAAGAGCAGCATTTGCATCTATATGGGAACTATGAGTACCATTAGTGCTGTAGTCTATGGTTGTATGAGGATATTCCTTCCAATCCACATATATCCCGTCAAAAATCAATTCATCCTTAACACCGGAATGCTCGAAATCCTCGAGCATATTGATATTACCAACATTTTCTATTAGTGTTTCTCCCCGATAAAAGCCCAGAGATAGTGTATCACTATAAATTGGAAGCACTCTCGTAGGTATCTTTACTTCCCAGATATGAGTGTCAGAAAACCAATCCTTGTTATTTACATACACTTCAGCCCCCTGACTGGCACCATCTTTCCCATTGAGCTCTACATAAGGTTGATTACCGTTATATACACCCAAATGCACAATCATTTCAGTTTTTTCTGTTTTAATAGAATAATTACCGCTGCTGTTTGGTCCTGACCAGGCTACCGCATTCCAGCTACCGGATAGCTGGCCACTGCCATCATCCCTTCCAAAAGTTTCAAAGTACAGATAGAGATAGTAGCCGTCCCAAACCATAGCTACTCTGTCCACTCCATATGCGCCTTTATATTTTGTCACACTATCCCAGTCGGAATAGTCGCCGTCTCCTACAGTTATGCCTGAGTAGACTCCTTCCGCAGCTCCGACTTTCTTTATCTTTGCACCGGCAAACACAATAACTACAATGATTAGTGCCACCATTACTTTTTCGACAGTATTCATGATTTTCTTTTGCATAAAACCCTCCTACTTTGTATAGGTACACTTATTTAACCATTATGAACAATCTAATTCAATATTCTAAATCTTAACATTCTTTTAAAAAAGACTACCGATACAGCAATTTCTACACCAAAGTCGCTTTGTCTGTTACATGCGATTTTGCACAGCCTCTCGCTCGTTTACGTTACTATTCGCAGTCTGTTGCGAAATTATTAACATATTTTTTATCACCTATATATTGTATTATTCCAAATAATGCGCAATAATAATCACCATCTGTATTTTGGCCTTTTGAAAATTCAGTTTCTACAGATATGAAAGGACCCTGACCATGACTGAGCAGGAAGAATTAAAACAGCTGGCCGATGAGTGTTATGTTGAAGCTCTGCAGTATATGCATAGCTCCAAGTACAAGATGGCTCTCCGTACCGCTCTCCGTGCCAAAGATATATACGTGGAAATAAATGACCGCAGAAGCGAATCTTCCATTACCAATATTTTGTCCCTTATTTACGAAGAAATGGGCAATGCGGTATTGGAGCTTCAGTGTCAGTTAGATGCATTAGATATTTCTCTGGATGAGAATGCCTATGATTTGTCTGCTAAATTCTACAACAATCTGGGTTCAAAATTTTTATTTAACAAATCCTACGAACGCGCCCTCTTCTATTTTGACAATGCTATATCTATGAGCAAAAAGGCAGAAGAGTCCGACCTCTACAATGATCAAAATCGTAATGATGTCAAGCTTGTAGTAGGCATGAATATTACCACCACATATTGTAAACTTGGTGATTTTGATGGTGCCAAAAAATACTACGAGTATACTAAGTACATTGCTTCCAAAGGTCTGTCAGAGGATAATCGCTTCTCCTACCTGGTCTTTGAAGCTCTCTACTTTAAGCGTTGTGGTGAGCTGGACAAGGCAATTGAAATGATTCCACTCGTTATGGAAGAAGTAGAAAAAAATCCTTACACTACCGATTATCTGGAAATACTTTTGGATGTCATTGAACTTTTGCAGGATTTAGGCAAGACTGATCTCTGGGAAAAAGTTCTTTCCCTTATGGATACCCATTTGGATGAAGATGTTAGCATATATTTCCGACTTGAATTATTGCACCAGTGGCTCATATACTTTAAAGAAAATAACAGAGAAGACGAATATACCAGGACTTGTATTAAGTACTATGAACTGTCTTTAGAAAAAAATAATCAGGAAATCGAAAGAGAATCCAATACCATCGAGCTCAATGCAGAAATGCGTAGAACCATTCGTCAGAAGAAAAAAACAGATTCCATCGTATACCTGGACGCTCTTACAGGCATTGGCAACAGAAACAAGATGCTTAAGGACAGCAAGGCCCTGATTGAAGAATCCTATACTACAAAAACTCCCATTGCTATTGGCCTTTTGGACATTGACTTTTTCAAGGAGAGTAATGATACTTATGGCCACATAGAAGGTGACTCCTGCTTAAAGACAGTAGCTCACATTATTCAGGATGCAGTATGTGATAGTGGCAATGTTTACCGCTATGGTGGTGATGAATTTCTCATCCTTATGAAGACAGGCGACGTAGACTTCATAAAAGAAATCGGTAAAAAAATCCATGACGGTCTGGCAGATGCCCAGCTTAGAAATGAAAAGTCACCTATATGTCCATACGTAACCATCTCTCAGGGCTATACCAGTAGCACCGCAGAAAAGGATGACACCATCGATACTCTGGTCAGATTTGCCGACAGAGTCCTCTATTCTGTAAAGAGGAATGGGCGTAATTCCTATAAATACATGACTCTGGATAAAATTATTGAAGATATGTAAAATGTGACAGGGGGACGTATCTAATTGACACACTTTTGGGCAAAAGTGTGTCAATTAGATACG
>JAZUFN010000177.1:0-7524 GCA_045640725.1 Lachnospiraceae bacterium | reverse complement strand
TCCTGGGCATAAATCATATCAGCAAGAGGCTGAAGCCCCTTCTCCACAGCTATTGTCGCACGGGTACGGCGCTTAGGTCTGTATGGACGATAAAGGTCATCCAAAGCCACTTGTGTCATAGCATCATTGATTTGCTTTTTCAATTCCTCAGTCAGCTTGCCCTGCTCATCT
The DNA here is from genome assembly GCA_045640725.1 of Lachnospiraceae bacterium. Taxonomy (GTDB): domain Bacteria; phylum Bacillota; class Clostridia; order Lachnospirales; family Lachnospiraceae; genus RGIG3528. The sequence continues at coordinate 7,353 of JAZUFN010000177.1, read as the reverse complement.
ATTGATTTTAAAATCTGCTCCTTTTTCTCTATAAGAGCTCTTAGGTATTTAAGGCGCTCGTCCAGATTACGAAGAACTTCGTCATTTAAGGCTCCTGTAGCCTCTTTACGGTATCTGGCAATGAACGGTATTGTGTTGCCTTCGTCAATAAGCTTTACTGCTGCGTCTACCTGTTCGCGACGTACTCCAAGCTCCAATGTAAGTTGTGCATTAATATCCATGTGTTATATCCTATCTTTGTTATTCTTAGAGAAAGGGTATCATCCTTTTCTCCACCCTATATTGTACCATATTTAATCTGAAAAACAAGGCTTCTGTATGCATGAAAAATGGGACCCTCTCGAGTCCCATTTTATTTATCTTTATTATTCTTTGACCTTCTGCTCTGCCTGCTGGGATCTTTTAGCATCATCTATATCTGACCCGTCAACCGTATGCTTCATAACAGTATGAGTAACGCCCCCGGAAACATATGTTCTGCCACATTCCGGGCATGTAGAAGTCTTTAAAGAAACCGAGACAGATACAAGCTCTGCATCAGGCTTACTTCCCTCCTGTACTGCATTAGCCACATGCTGATGCTCATGGGCAGATACTACGGATGCAGCAGATGATGGATCAATATGTCCCGGAGTCTTGAAAGAAACATCACCCTCATTGGAGCCGTCTACATATTTTCTGTTTTCGCAGGTCTCGCATTTTTCAATGCCCATCTGTTTTTCCAGGCGAAGTCTGGCCTGACTTTTTTCCTCTTCAAAAGGATTGTAACCATTGACCCTGTCAGCATTTCTGGAGCTACCTGCCTTCATCATATCAAAAGCAAGATTTCTATCCTTTTCAACCTGCCGGGGAGACTTTTTAACCCTCTCCGTGTCATCATTGCCAAAGGTTTTGGGCACAGCTTTAACAGGCTCTACCGAGCCGGGATTGACATTGGCATTAATTTTGTTGTCTGCAGCAGCTCTGGTATATACAGAACCTGTATATAGAGAGCCGTATGCTGAAACTGCTCCAATCATATGCCTGTCCTTTCAAAAAGGTGCTTATCTGGTGAGCTTGGAAATAAGGGATACCAGTCTTACATCAGGCTGCTTCTCCATCTCCAGAGCCTCAATAATATCAAAATCAACAAATTTGCCGTTTTTATGAGCAACTACACGATTGGTCTTGCCCTCAATAAGAAGCTCGGCTGCCATAGAGCCCATAGCGCTGGCATAAACGCGGTCTGTTGCTGTAGGACAACCACCACGCTGGATATGACCGATAATAGTAGCTCTGGCATCGATACCTGTAGCCTCCTGAATCTTCTTAGCCATAGCCTCAGAACCACCAATGCCCTCAGCATTAACAATAATATGATGCTTTTTGCCAATAGCCTTTCTGGCAAGAATAGCATTAATAATACGCTCTTCGTCGTAATTCATAAGCTCAGGAAGAAGGATTTCCTCTGCACCTGTGGCAATACCACTCCAAAGAGCAATATAGCCGGCACGACGCCCCATAACTTCGATAATGGAAACTCGCTCATGAGAAGTGGAAGTATCTCTAATCTTGTCAATAGCATCCATAGCTGTATTAACTGCAGTATCAAAACCGATAGTATAATCTGTGCAGGCAATGTCAAGATCAATAGTACCGGGAACTCCGATAGTATTAATACCACGAAGAGCAAGCTGACGTGCGCCCTGGAAAGAACCGTCGCCACCGATTACAACAATACCATCGATGCCATGCTTTCTACAAATCTCAGCTCCCTTGTCCTGCCCCTCTGATGTCATAAACTCTTTACATCTGGCAGTATAAAGCTTGGTACCGCCACGATTAATAATATCAGCCACATCTCTGGCTGTCATATCGTATATATCTTCTTCAAGAAGACCTGAATAACCTCTGTTAATACCCTTAACATTAAGACCATTGGCAAGACCGGTTCTTACTACTGCTCTGATAGCAGCATTCATGCCGGGTGCATCTCCACCAGATGTAAGTACGCCGATTGTTTTTACTTTGCTCATAATTTATCTCCTTATAACCATTAAATATCAATTAAAACGTTTTCGTGTCCTCAGGACACACCTCTAATCGCAACAAAGATTTTAGAACAAAATAAGATTTTTGTAAAGGAAAATAACATAAATTTTACCTGAAAAAATCCACAAAATTCTTGAAAAATAAGGGTTTCCGCATGTAAGTACTTACACTCGGAAACCCTTGCTGTTTTCCATTATCAGACCGTAACTTTCACTGAATCCTTGCCATATTTTTCTCGTAACTTTTCTACAAAATCAGAAGTAATGGCTACTCCCATGCTCTTTGGATACTCTTTTACGGCCTTCTCTTTTGCCAGATAAATCTTAACAATATTCTTTCCGTCTGACTCCTTTATCATAGTCTCAAGCCCTGTGGATGACAGTTTGTAAGCCTCCATATCAGGGAAGCTGATCCACAGCTTTCTAGGCACATCACTAAGTCTGGTGATGCTCTCAGCTATAATTTTAACTCCTCTTTCATCAAAGGACGCCTTACCATTAACCAAAAGCTTCTCGTCTTCCTTCAGAATGTCTTTGTATTTGTCATATACTCTGGAAAAACAAATAATTTCACAATTGCCATACATATCCTCCAGAGTAAGAAAAGCCATGGTTTGATTGGTCTTGGTAATCTTTTTAGTCACAGCTGTAACCAGACCGCCTATGTCTACTCTCTGACCATCCTGAATACTGTTATCCTCATCCTTCTTTTGGTCATTTTCGGTATCATCCTCATCTATTCTGAAGTCCTGAGTGGTACAATTTGTGTGCTTTTTTAATACTTCTGCATACTGCTCCAAAGGATGACCGGAAACATACAAATCCAGTACTTCTTTTTCCATTTGCAAAATTTCGTCTATTGTATACTCGCCAACATCCGGTAAGGGCGTTTCATACTCTGTCTTTTCTTCAGGCGTCATAAGGTCAAAAAATGACATCTGACCGGTAATAGAACGCTTATTTTCACTGGCAATATCATCGACAATAACCTGATAAACCTGCATTAACTGCTTTCTTGTCCCCGGAACTGAATCAAAGGCTCCGGCCTTTATTAAATTTTCAAAGGTACGCTTGTTGCATCCGGTAAAAGCAACTCGCTTGGCAAAGTCCTTAAAAGATAGAAATTTACCGCCATTCTTTCTCTCCTGCTTTACCCCTTCAATCACCTGTCTTCCAACCCCTTTTATGGCTGAAAGTCCGTATCTGATGGAATTACCCGATACTGTAAATCCTACATCACTTTCATTTACATCCGGTGGAAGAATCTCCACCCCCATTTTTCTGCAAGAGTACATGTACTCTGTTACTTTCGTGGTATTATCCATGATGGAAGTCATGAGAGCCGCCATGTATTCAACCGGAAAATAGTATTTCAAAAAAGCTGTCTGGTAGGATACCACTGCATAACAGGCCGCATGTGCCTTATTAAATGCATATTTGGCAAAATCCGTCATTTCGTCATAAATATGGTTGGCCACCTCAGGAGAAATACCTCTGGACACGCAGCCCGGTACATTTTCCTCTGCATTACCATAAACGAAATTTTCTCTTTCCTTGGCCATCACATCTGCTTTTTTCTTGGCCATGGCACGTCGCACCAGGTCGGAACGACCATATGAATAGCCCGCCAGGTCTCTAACTATCTGCATAACCTGTTCCTGGTATACTATACAGCCATAGGTAGTCTCCAAAATAGGCTTAAGCTCGGGGCACTCATAGGAAATGGCAGACTGATCTCTTTTTCCTTCTATATATCTGGGAATAAAATCCATAGGGCCGGGACGGTAGAGCGAAATACCGGCAATAACATCCTCTATGGAAGAAGGCTTAAGATCCTTCATGAAAGAAGTCATACCTGCTGATTCCAGCTGGAATACTCCGTCTGTCTTAGCCTGAGATATCATTTCGTATATATTTTTATCATCATAATCTATGGACTTAATGGAAAAAGGCTTTTCCCCCTGCTTTTTCCCTGCATTGATGAACTTTTCAGTATCCTTAATAACGGTAAGGGTACGAAGTCCCAAAAAGTCCATTTTTAACAGACCCAGATGCTCACATTCAGTCATATTATACTGAGTTGTAACGGAGCCATCGGAGCCGCATGAAAGAGGAACATAGTCCATAACCGGAGCATTGGAAATAATCACGCCGGCAGCATGCATGGAAGTATGGCGTGGAAGGCCCTCCAGAGCCCTTGCCATATCTATCAGGTATTTAACAGAAGCATCTGAATTGTAAAGCTCTCTAAGCTCTTTAGAAGATTCCAGAGCCAGCGCTATTGTCATATTCAGCTCCTGAGGAATCAGCTTGGCTACCACGTCTACCTGATTGTAAGGCATATCCAGTGCACGGCCTACATCACGAATAGCATTTTTTGCAGCCATGGTACCAAAGGTAACAATCTGACACACCCTGTCTCTTCCATACTTCTCCACAACATAGTCTATAACTTCCTGACGTCTGGAATAGCAGAAATCCACGTCAAAATCCGGCATGGAAACACGTTCAGGATTCAGAAACCTCTCAAAAAGGAGATTGTATCTGATAGGATCAATATCTGTAATCTCCAGACAGTAGGCCGCAATGGAGCCTGCACCTGAACCTCGTCCCGGTCCTACAGGTATATCATGATCCTTGGCATACTTAATAAAATCCCACACTATAAGGAAATAATCCACAAACCCCATGGTATGAATAATATTTAATTCGTATTCAAGGCGTTCCAGCAACTCCGGTTTTTTCTCACCATATCTGCGCACCATACCTTCGTCACAAAGGTGCTGCAGGTATGTCCAGGCATCATAGCCCTCCGGAACATCAAATTTGGGCAATTTATACTTGCCGAATTCAAACTCTACATTGCATCTCTCTGCAATCTTATGAGTATTTTCCAAAGCCTCCGGACAGTATGGAAAAAGCTCTGCCATCTCCTCTTCCGACTTCAGATAAAACTGTCCGCCGTTATAGCGCATTCTGTCTTCATCCTGGACCTTTTTCTGAGTCTGGATACAGAGAAGAATATCATGAGCTTCCGCATCTTCTGCCTTTATGTAGTGGGAATCGTTGGTACAAATTAACTCTATGCCGGTCTCCTCATGCATACGTAAAAGCGATGCATTTACCTGCTTTTGCTCAGGGATACCATGATCCTGCAACTCAAGGAAAAAATTACCCTTTCCGAATATGTCCTGAAGACGTAATGCAGCAGCCTTTCCCTCTTCATAAAGGCCTCTTTTCAAATATGTAGCCACTTCGCCTGCCAGACAGGCTGAACTACAAATAATACCCTCATGAAACTCCTGTAAAACCTCCAGATCCACACGTGGCTTGTAATAATAGCCCTCAGTAAACCCCTTTGAAACTATTTTGCAAAGATTGTGGTAGCCCAAATCATTTTCTGCCAAAAGAATAAGGTGATAGTATCTGTCATCTGAAAGCGAACCTGTCTTTTCAAAACGGGAATTAGGAGCTACATACACCTCGCAGCCTATTATAGGCTTTATACCTGCATCTTTACAGGCAGACCAAAAAGCCACCGAGCCATACATGACTCCGTGGTCTGTTATTGCCAGGGAATCAAACCCCAGCTCCTTTGCCCGACGGACCAAATCTTTAATTTTAGCTGATCCGTCAAGCAAACTATATTCGGTATGAACATGAAGATGAGTAAATGCCATATCTTAAATCCGATACTTTGTCAATAATACCTGTTTATTAAGTTACAGGTATTATTATAATTATTCAACAGTAACACTCTTGGCCAAATTACGTGGCTTATCAACATCAAGGCCTCTGGCAACGGACATGTAATATCCCATAAGCTGAAGAGGAACTACCGCCAGACTGGCTGTGAAAAGAGCATCTGTTTTGGGAATATATACAGTAAAATCTGCTGTATCCTCAATATTGTAGTGCCCAAATGTAGTAAGTCCCATGATATAGGCCCCGCGGCTCTTAACCTCTACCATATTGGAAATCATCTTTTCATAAAGATCATCCTGAGTGAGGCATCCAATAACCAGAGTTCCATCCTCTATAAGTGAAATGGTACCATGCTTAAGCTCACCGGCAGCATATGCTTCCGAATGGATATAGCTGATTTCCTTCATTTTGAGGGAGCCTTCCATACAAATAGCATAATCTATACCACGGCCAATAAAGAACACGTCATTGCAGGCTGAAAACTTGGCTGCAAACCACTGAATACGCTCCTTATCTGCCAGCTGACTCTCGATTTTTTCAGGAAGAGTCTGAAGCTCAGCAATAAGCGCATGGTATCTGTCATCATCTATAGTGCCGCGTACTTTTGCCATCTGAACTGCCAGGCAATAACCTGCCATAAGCTGTGCAGAGTATGCTTTCGTAGTAGCAACAGCTATTTCCGGACCTGCCAAAGTATAGAAAACATGATCTGCTTCTCTGGCAATGGATGATCCTACAACGTTAACAATACCAAGGGTCTTAGCACCGCGCTGCTTTGCTTCACGAAGTGCAGCCAAAGAATCTGCAGTCTCACCGGACTGAGAAACTATGATAACCAGGCTGTTTTCCGGTACAAGAGGATTACGATATCTGAATTCGGAAGCCAGCTCCACACGAACAGGAATACGAGCTAAGGACTCAATAACATATTGAGAAGCCACTCCTACGTGATAAGCAGATCCACAGGCTACAATAAATATCTGCTGAATCTTCTTTATTTCCTCATCGGAAAGCCCTACATTGCGTAAATCAAAGCAATCATCTTTAAGTACTGAATTAAGTGTATCTGCAAGCGCCTTGGGCTGCTCGTAGATTTCTTTCATCATAAAGTGCTCAAAACCACCCTTTTCTGCAGCTTCTGCATCCCACTTAATTTCCTTACATTCCTGCTCTATTTCGTCTCCGTCAAGATTATAGAAAGATACTCCCTGCTGAGTCATACGGGCCATCTCATGATTGCCAATGTAGTATACATTTCTGGTATACTTGAGAATAGCAGGTACGTCAGATGCCAGTATGGTGCCGCCCTCTGCCAAACCTATAATCATAGGGCTATCCTTTCTGGCAGCAAATACCTCCCCCGGATAGTCTTTGAACATAACAGCCAAAGCATAAGAGCCACGAACTCTTACCATGGTTTTAGCAATGGCATCCAGAGGCCCCATATTATATTTTTTATAATAATAGTCTATAAGCTTTGTAACTACTTCTGTATCTGTCTGGGAATAAAAGCTGTATCCATGACGAATAAGCTTCTCTTTCAGCTCCTGAAAATTTTCGATAATACCATTGTGGACTGCGGTCACATTACCATCATCTGAAACATGAGGATGGGCAT
>JAZUFN010000176.1:0-3770 GCA_045640725.1 Lachnospiraceae bacterium | reverse complement strand
CCAAAGAAAAGAAATACCACCAGAGCAGATCAAAGGCTGAAGCAGTCTATGAATTGGCATCCAGTGGCATTCCAACATTGTCTTCCAGTACCCCATCGCCCAAAATGTTTGTACAGGAAGCAATTTCAACGCTGAGGGCTGTAGATAGCTCTCTGACAAATATCTTAACACGAATGAAAGATCTTGCAAAGTCATTGCCTGAATATACCACGGTACGAGAAATGGGCGGTGTTGGAGATGTTCTGGCGGTAAAACTGATTGCCGAGATTGGAGATGTAAGAAAGCTCCATAGTGCCAAAGCGCTTATTGCGTGCGCTGGAATAGATCCACCACCATATGAATCAGGACAATTTGTTGGTTCAAATAGGAAAATAACTAAGCGAGGATCCTCAACGCTGAGGAAAGTTGGGTATGAGGTCATGAGAGTCCTGAAAAGTCATCCAGCACCTAAAGATGACGCAGTATATAACTATATTTTAAAGAAAGAACGTGAAGGAAAGAGTAAGAAGTTGACGAAAATAGCCGGAATGAATAAATTTCTTCGAATTTATTATGCAAGGGTAAAAGAAATTTATCAGTAACAACGATTAATTAATGGATTAGGCTGGGGGAACGACCGGCCTTTTTGTGATGCCAAAAATGTGATTCAAAATATAATGTAAACAATGAAAACCTGCCATCAAAAGTACTTGACTTTTGTTAGCAGGTTTTTTTGCCCGAATAACGGCTTAACGGCATTTTTAAAACTTTATCTTGTGCTTTCTCTGAAAATCGGCGTGGACTTAATGTAGGAAATGCAGAAAGCTTTGGTATTATTTTCGATTCTGCCTCTTAAAATTTCTGCGGCAGCTATACCCATATCGGAAGAAGATATCTGTGCTGTGGTGAGATGAGGCTCTACTATGGCACTTTCGGGAGAATTATCAAAGCCCGACACCATAACATCCTTGGGGATAGAAAGCCCGCGTTTTTTAAGAGTGGCAATTATATGTAAGGCGTGGAAATCGTTGGCGCAGAAGAAGGCATCGGGAAGATAAGGCATGTGATCCAACTTGTTTTCCAACCAGACTATATCGCCATACGGATGGTCGTCAGAATCCAATATACAAACACTGCTATCAACAAAGAGACCTGCTTCTGACAGCGCCAGGGAGTAGCCCTTGAAGCGTTCATTGAAGCTGTTACAGTGATTGATGTCACCTATAAAGCCGATGGTCTTGGCCCCATTAGCCATCATTTTGCGGGTAAGGGCCATGGAGGCTGCGACATTTTCCATAACTACAACATCACATGGAAGAAGTGACATAGTGATGTCCTTGTATCCGTCCACGATGATGGTGGGGAGCCCAAAACTGCAGACGGTATTAAGATAATCCTTGTCGAATAGTTCGATGCAAAGAATGCCCGCCGTGTTTTCTGAGGAAATATTCGGTGGGAGGACTTTTCTCTCAATCTCCTCGGAAGATACTTCGTACATCCTCACGGTATAGCCCACGCGGCATATCTGATCGGTAAAGGCCTTGATGAAAAAGGATCCGAAAGCATGATGCATGGGGTTGCTGTGGGATAATACTGCTATGGATAAAGAAGAGGCGGCCGGTTCTTTGCCGGAACCAAGAAGCCCCTCAAGAGGTTGATGGTAGCCCAGGTCTTTGGCTGCCTGATAGACCAGCTCCTTGGTTTCTTCCGGTACATTGCCTCTTCCGTTAAATATTTTGGATACGGTGTTTCTGGATAAGCCACACTTGTCGGCTATATCCTGCATTGTGATTTTCTTTATTGCCATTGGACCCCCTTGGCAGCCTCTGTAAAGACTGCAAATTGACATGATTTTATAGTATCACTTAGCATTACAAAAATCAAGGTTTACAAAATGTAAATTTGTGGGGCAGGAATGCACATGGTGGTTGTGCAATATGCACAAAAAATGTGGGTTGATTTCGGTAAAAGATAACAAAAAGGATAGAGAGATGGGAAATTATATTGACAGGGATGTTACATTTGAATATAATGCAGATACAAAATGTAAACAAAATAAAAGGGAAGTTTACAAAATGTAAACGGAGGGACTATGGAACAGACCGCTGCTACAAAAAAGAAAAAAAGACTTCAGTTTAAGAATAACAGTCCATATTTAATAATGCTGATACCGGCAATAGTAGTTGTGTTTTTATTTAACTATCTGCCTATTTACGGAGTGCTGATTGCTTTTCAGGACTTCATGCCGGGGGATAGCGTTTTATCAAAATTTACGATTTGGGTTGGCTGGGATAATTTCAAGCGATTCTTTACGGATGTTCAGTTCTGGCCCTTGATGAAAAATACCTTTTTACTCTGTATCTATGGCTTTATCATTGGCTTTCCGCTGCCTATCATTGTAGCGCTGGCACTTAATTCCGTGAAAAACAGAAAAGCTGCGAAGTGGCTTCAGACTATTTTCACGGCTCCGCACTTTATTTCGCTGGTAGTTATGGTAGGTATGCTGCAGTTTTTCTTCGGAAGATACGGTCTGGTAAACAATATTACAGCATCCCTGGGCGGAGAGAGATTATCCTACTTCCTGATGCCGTCGGTATTCAGACCAATGTATATTTTGTCGAGTAACTGGCAGGATTTCGGATGGAGTGCAGTAATCTATATTGCGGCTTTGTCCAATGTGGATCCGGGACAGCACGAGGCAGCCATTATTGACGGGGCATCCCGTTTCCAGAGAGTTATTCACGTGGACATACCGGCAATCATGCCGATGATATCCGTAATGCTCATTATGTCTATCGGCGGACTTATGGGGGTAGGCTATGAGAAAGCGCTGCTGATGCAGACCGATGGCAATCTGGAGGTCAGCGAACTTATTGCCACATACGTTTATAAGCGGGGTCTGACCGGAGTACCAAATCAGGGATATGCTACGGCAATCGGCCTTTTCAATTCAGTTATTAACGTAATCCTTTTGATTATAGCCAATACAGCCTCCAAGAAGTTCTCGGAAAACTCATTGTGGTAGGGAAAAGAAAAGGAGAAAGCATGAAAAAGCATAAGAAAAAAACATTAAATGACAGAGTCTTTTACTTCTTAAACGGACTCTTTCTGGCACTCCTGGCTGTTATCATTATTTACCCGCTTTACTTCATTATCATTGCTTCCGTGTCGGATTCCGATGCGGTGCTGGCGGGACAGGTTGTGCTCTATCCCGTGGGAATAAATTTTGACGGCTTCGAAAAAATCATTCACAGAAGCGATGTATGGAGAGGCTATCTGAATACCATCATTTATACGGCATTAACTGTTGTGATTTCACTCGCGGTTACGATTCCTGCAGGCTGGGCCTTAAGCAGAAAGAACCTTCCTTTCAAGAAATTCTGGATGATTTATTTCATAATCCCAATGTTTTTCGGTGGCGGTCTTATTCCCTTTTACAATGTTATGAGTAAGCTGCACCTGATTAATTCCATCTGGGCAATCATTCTTCCGGGGGTACTTTCGGTATGGAATCTCTTTATGTCCAAGACCTTCTTCGAGTCCAGCATTCCGGAAGGCCTTATAGAAGCAGCGACTATAGACGGTGCCGGTAAATTCAGGGTGTTTACTGTTGTGGTAGTGCCTTTGGCCAAGGCAGTTATAGCGGTTATGGCACTCTACTATGCAGTAGGCCAGTGGAACAGCTACTTCAATGCCATGATTTTCCTGCAGGATCAAAAGTTTTATCCTCTGCAGCTGGTGCTGAAGGAAATTCTTCTGGCATCAGAAAATACTACAGGCGGCAGTGGAGA
>JAZUFN010000175.1:0-4372 GCA_045640725.1 Lachnospiraceae bacterium | reverse complement strand
TATTCAGATTTAACTGTAAAGGCTGTACAAACCTTCATGAAATAGTCCATAAGCGCGTAGCGCGACTTACGTGCTTGCACGGAAGGGACTATGAATGAAGTTTTGTACAGGCTGTGAATAGTAACATTTATCGTTACTATTCTACACAAGTGATTTTGACAAAGCATCCAACTCTTCAACATGAGCAAGAACATCAGACACCATGGCTAAATTATCATTCATATATTCATTAATTTCATCTGCTTCAGCATTAACTTCCTGAGAAAGTGCTGAAACAGAGGTGGTGGACTCAACAATTGCTTTGTTGGCTTCATTCAGCGCTATTACAGCCTTTTTAAGCTCATTTGTAGAGCTATCAATCTCTATGGTGGAGCCGGTAATGCTCTCAAATGTTTCCGAAGTTCTGCTGATTCCGTCGATTTCAGAACGATTATTTTCCAGCAAGGTATTTGTAGCCTCAATAACAACATTTACCTGAGTATTAATAGTATCCAAAAGCTCGGATATGTTCTTGGTAGCATCATTTGTCTGCTTGGACAGATTACTGATTTCTGTAGCAACTACAGAAAAGCCGCGTCCTGCTTCTCCTGCTCTGGCCGCCTCAATAGATGCATTGAGAGCCAGTAAGTTGGTTTTTGAAGATATCTTGGAAATAATTTCAATAATATCCCCCATAGATTCAGCCTGTTTTGACAGAGTTGCCAAAGATCCTGAAACTGTCTCGCCTACTCTGGCAGCCTCTAGTCCACCCTCTGCTAAGGTTTTAACCATCTCATTATTCTGTTTAACAAGGCTGGCTGTATTATTTACATTTCCTGAAATTGAATCAGTAGAATCGGTAACGAAATCAATTCTTGCCTGAATCTCAGTAGTCTGCTTAATCTGATCCATCATTGCGTTAGCGCACTCAGATATGCCCTTATTGACCTCTTCCATGGAATTTTTTGCCTTGGAAGTATTAAGAGTAAGCCTGTCCATAAGCTCTGACACTTCAGATATACCTGCAGAAAGATTTGCCACTGTTTCTTTTATCTTATCTGATTGCTCCATAATCTCTGTTCTGGAAGCATCCACTTCAGCGATTTTTCTGGCAGCACTTTTATTAAAAAGATTGGCAATAAAGGATGCAAATACTGCAAATACCAGTATCAATGCTACAGATATTTCAGCTTCCTGAATAAAAGTTCCCATACCTTCTGCCGAAACCTTTTTCCCAACCACCTGGTATAGCAGGTAAGAAACAAGTAATACAAATACGCTCACATCAAATACAATATTAAATTTGATATCTGCATAAGCTATTACAACAAGCAGAAAAGGAATACCATATACAAAATCCAAAGGAGTAGCAGAAAGAAATAACAGGACTGAATAGAAAAGTAAAAAACAGCTACATGTAAACCATTTTACATAGGATGAGTCCTCTTTCTTTTTAAGAAAAATTGTATTACCAACAATACATACAACAGTCATCACAATCATAAAGGCAATAAACGGCCAACTTCTGTTGCCTTTAAGCATTTCAGCAAAATAAGCCAAATCCAGAATCAGCATCTCTGCCCCTAAAAGAATAGTAACCAATTTGTTCTGTTTTGCCAGATCAATATTCATTCAAAAACACCTGCCCATCATATTTTATGATTTTTCATTCTATCATTATTTATGGATACTTCCCATAAAAAAAACATAAAATCGGGCTAAAAAAAGGCACTTTCCCTAAGAAAAGTGCCTTTTCCTCTCTTTTTTGAAAAGCTAAGCTCTCACGCGACAGTAAATCATTAATTTATCTGTGAAGCCATAACATCCTTCGCCTTAGCCAAAGCTTCGGTAATCTTAGATGCATCTTTACCACCAGCCTGAGCCATATTAGGACGACCGCCGCCGCCACCTCCCAGGATAGGTGCTACCTCTTTAATAAGATTGCCGGCGTGAGCACCACGTGCCACTGCATCGTCTGTAGCCATTGCCACCAAGGATACCTTACCGCCTGCGTTGGAAACAAGAAGTATAAATGCTGTACCCAGCTTTGTCTTGAAATCATCGCCAAGTGTCTTAAGAGCATTGGGGTCTGCATCTGCTATTTCCAGTGTGAGTGTCTTAACCCCGTTAATATCCTGAGCCTGTGCAAGTGCATCTCCTGCAGCATTGCTGGCCAGCTTATTTTTAAGCTTCTCATTTTCAGACTTAAGTGCCTTGATTTCATCCAGAAGAGCTGAAATCTTGTTTGCCACATCAGATGGAGCACATTTAGCCTTCTCAGCGGCCGCAAAAAGTTCTTTCTCTTCGTTTTTGTAATAGTCAAGTACTGCATCGCCGGTAATAGCCTCAATACGACGAACACCAGCAGATACGGAGGACTCTGAAAGAATCTTGAAGGCCTGAATATCTCCTGTATTAGCTACATGAGTACCACCACAAAGCTCCTTGGAAAAATCACCCATGGATACAACTCTTACAGTATCGCCATACTTTTCGCCAAAAAGAGCCATTGCTCCGGTCTTTTTTGCTTCTTCAATAGACATAACGTCAGTCTTTATAGTAAGTCCGGCATTAATCTGATCATTTACAATTTTTTCAACCTCTGCTATCTCATCAGATGTCATAGCACTGGAGTAGCTAAAGTCAAATCTGGTTCTTTCTGTATCCTGGCTACTGCCCTTCTGATGAACACTATCGCCGAATACCTGCTGCAGAGCTCCCTGAAGAAGGTGGGTAGCAGAATGATTCTTGCTGGTAGCCTTTCTATTCGCCTCATTTACTGAAAGCTTTACTGTCTCACCGGACTTTAAAGTACCATTAACGACAGTTCCAATGTGACCAATCCTGCCATTCGGAATCTTTACTGTTTCTGTTACTGCAAACTCAGCGCCTGCTGTAGTAATAATACCTGTATCACCCTTCTGTCCACCCATGGTAGCATAGAATGTGGTTTCTTTTGTAATAATGGTAGCAGTCTCACCTTCGCCTACAGAATCAACAAGTCCATTTTCATCTGCTATTGCAATAATACTACTCTCGTCGACAAGATGATCATAGCCTACAAAAGTGCTGGTTTTATCAGCCGGAAGCACGTCAAATACGCTGGCATCTGCAGCCTTCTGAGAGAAGTTAGCATTTTCTCTGGCCATCTTCTTCTGATTCTCCATAGATGCCTTGAAGCCTGCCTCATCAACGGTAAGTCCTTCTTCCTCAGCCATCTCCAGAGTAAGCTCATAAGGGAAGCCGAAGGTATCATAGAGGTAAAATGCATCCTTACCTGCGATTTCCTTTTTGCCTGCTGCAACAGTATCTGCCAGTATCTTTTTATACTCATTAAGACCGTTCTCGATAGTCTTTTCAAAACGAAGAATCTCTCTCTCCAGCTCCTTAAGGATGAATTCTCTGTTCTTTACAAGGAGCGGATAGCTGTCATCATATACCTTATCAATATAGATAGTTGCTATATGCAGAAGATCTGCATTCTTAAGATTAAGGATTCTGCCATGTCTAACGGCACGACGAAGAAGACGTCTAAGAACATAACCTGCGCCTGTATTGGAAGGAAGAAGCTTTGCCTCATCACCGATAAGCATAACACCGGTACGTACATGGTCAGCCAATACTCTCATGGACTTTGTAGTCTTCTCATCAGCACCATACTTTACTCCTGATGCCTGCTCTACATAAGCAATAACATCAGAAAAAAGGTCTGTACGATATACATCATCGATACCGTTAAGGAAAGCAAGATTTCTCTCAAGTCCCCAGCCGGTATCAACATTTTTCTTGGAAAGTGGCTTAAGTGTACCGTCCTGCTGCTTGTCATACTGCATAAATACATCATTACCAATCTCAGTATACTTGCCGCAATGACAGCCGGGTCTGCAGTTAGGACCGCAAGGTGCCACATCCTTTACAAAAAACATCTCGGAGTCAGGTCCGCAAGGACCGAATTCAAGGCCCCACCAGTTATCCTCTGCAGGAAGGTAGAAAACATTTTCCTTCTTAAAGCCGGACTCGATTCTGTACTGAGCGCCCTCTTCATCACGAGGGGCATTCTCATCGCCCTCAAATACGGTAGCTGCAAGATGATCTCTGTCAAAGCCAAAAACTTCAGTAAGAAGCTCATAGCTCCACTGACAACGCTCTTTTTTAAAGTAATCGCCTAAGCTCCAGGAGCCCATCATCTCGAAAAATGTAAGATGGCTCTTATCACCTACGCCGTCAATATCATTGGTACGAACACAGCCCTGAACATTGCAAAGTCTGGTGCCCAAAGGATGCTTTTTACCAAGAAGGTAAGGCATAATAGGCTGCATACCTGCAACGTTAAACATAGCACCTGTAGAGCCATCAGACACCAGTGAAACAGCACCGACATTTACATGTCCTC
>JAZUFN010000174.1:0-2720 GCA_045640725.1 Lachnospiraceae bacterium | reverse complement strand
TCATAAATTAAAAGCCCATTGGAAACCCTCCCCTTCCAATGGGCTTCTCCTCATTTGTGGGGGACTTTTAATGACGAATTGAATAATGATGATTAAATTCAATTTTAAATTGAAAAAATATTGACAGAATTGAAAACGGGTGGTAATATAATCACATCAAAGGAGATGAATATATGAAGGACCTGGGTAAGACCTTATCTGACAATAGAAAAAAGAACGGAATGGGACAGGCGGCTTTGGCTGAGGCTATGAGAGAGTTCGGTTTTACTCCGTCGGTGGCTTCTGTCAGCTCCTGGGAAAAGAATGTCTCTGTTCCCAGTGCAGCTCAGTTTCTTGCCTTATGCAGTATACTTCATATCTCAGATATTTACGGCGAGTTCATAGATGACCATGGCGGCGCTTTTTCCGGATTGAATGCCATGGGCAGATTGAAGGCTCAGGAGTTTATTACCCTGCTTACAGCTTCGCCGGAGTACAGAGCTCAGGCTGCAGAGCCTGTAGAGGACATTTCGATCCGCCGTATTCCCGGCGCTACGGATGTTTCCGTGTTGCGTACTCTTCGACTTTATAATCTGCCTGCATCTGCCGGTTACGGGGAGTTTCTTGACGGAGATGACTATACGGAGATTCAGACTGATTCAGCACCACAGTCCGCTGAGTTCGGCATCAGAATAAAAGGTAATAGTATGGAGCCTCGATACAGCAACGGGCAGACAGTATGGGTGAAGAAGTGCAGCACACTCAAGTCAGGGGATATAGGTATTTTCTTTCTGGATGGCAGTGCTTATTGTAAGCAATACAAAAAGGATTCCGACGGAGTGCGGCTTATTTCACTGAATCCTGACTATGCACCTATAGAGATTACTGAAGATAGTGACCTTATGACATTTGGTAAAGTTTTAAATTAAAGTTGCACATATTTACTTGAGCGGTGCGACAAAAATATCACACGCCATATATTATATTAAGTATATCAGATGACCACACATGATAATCCTTCATCTGAAATACACAGGGGATTATATAAGGAGAAAATTATGCAGGCAGCAGTTTCCATGAACAAGAACTATTACAATGATGCTTTTGAGGCAGGTTATCAGGCAGCACTGAAGTCTATTAGAGAAGTATCCATAAAGGAGCAGAATGAAAAGAAGGCTCAGGCAGCAGCTGAAAAGGCAGCACGCCACGAGAGAAGAGTTTACTTTGCTATTCAGAGATCGGTAGGAGCAGGGATAATTTTAGCCAGTTTGGCAGCTCTGGCAGCTACCGGTGGTGATTTTGGGCTGGCTATTGCTACTATTCCGGCAGGACTTTTCTTTATGATTACCAATCGTAGGATTTTTGGTTGATTCCTTGCCACGGCATATGGATTTGCCGTGGTTTTTTTATGGTACGGACATTGCTTTTTTATTGACTTACGGTCGATTTCTTGCTATTTTTGTAATTAGCATTTATGGGGCAAAAATATAATAATTCTGGAGGGGCAAATGTACTACTTCTTTGTTAATCCCGCATCTAAATCAGGACGAGGCGAAAAAGTATGGAAGGAAGTTCAAAGGGTTCTTGAAAGTAAGAAAGTCGAATATGAAGTTTTTTATACAAAGCAGGACGATAATATAAGGTCCCAGTATAACAGTATCATTGAGAGGCATAAGGGCGGTATTGTAAAGCTGGTTATTGTAGGCGGTGACGGGACCTTAAATCAGTGTATTGAGAGTGTTTCAGATCTGGAAGGTACAGAGATCAGCCTTATCAGAAATGGGTCCGGCAATGATTTCGCTTACGATAAGGATTTGCCGGAAGATGTGGAAAAGCAGCTTTTAGGTATTTTGGAGAGAAGGCATGCCAGAGATATAGATGTTGGAGAGGTCTATTATTCGGATGGAGACTCTGCAGATGGACATCATAGATTTATGGTTAGTGCCGGATATGGCTATGATGCAGATATTTGCTTCAATGCCAACAAGTCTAAAATGAAAAGATGGTTAGGTAAATCCATTTATCTTTTTTACGGTATTAAAAATATCTTCACTACTGCATTGGCTAATATCGATGTATATTGTGATGGTCATAAGAAAAGTTTTAAAAAACTCTACTTCCTCGCAGCTATGAATCAGCCGGTAGAAGGCGGTGGTATTCCTATGTGTCCGGATTCGAATGATATGGATGGGAAGCTTGGTCTTTGTCTTATTTATGGTAGAAGCAGATTGGGAGCTCTGGGGCTTATTCCCGGATTACAAAAAGGAAGACATGTAGGTCGCCGGGGCGTGAGTCTTATGGAGACCAAGGAGGTTACAGTACATTCTTCAGAGCCTAAAATGGTACACTATGATGGTGAGACTCCGGGCAAGTACAGGCACTTCAGAGCGAAGATAATTGGTAGGATTACTTTTGTATATTGATTTAAGTTAATGATTGACAGGTATGTTTTCAGAGAAGAACATACCTGTTTTGTTGTTTTGGGCAAATGGATAGTAACTATAATTAAATGTGCAAAATTTATATTTTTTCAAAGGGTATTTTCTTGCATATTCCTTATTAAAATGATAAGATGTACTTATCAATTCGAGCTGGGAACCGAATTGACAGAAAACTATATGAAAGGACGGAATTTGTATGCAGGTTTACAAGACATCACAAATCAGAAACGTTGTATTGCTGGGCCATGGAGGCTCCGGTAAGACTACACTTGCAGAGGCGCTGGCGTATCATACCGGAGC
>JAZUFN010000173.1:0-1764 GCA_045640725.1 Lachnospiraceae bacterium | reverse complement strand
GCCGTTGAAGTAGACGAAGACAGACCTGTTTTGGTAGATAAGTATATCCGCGGTAAGGAAGTAGAGGTAGATGCTATATGTGACGGCACAGATGTATTTGTGCCCGGTATTATGGAGCTTGTAGAGCGTACCGGTGTTCATTCCGGTGACTCCATCTCTGTATATCCTCCTTTCTCCGTATCACAGAAAGTAAAGGATACTATCTTAGATTATGCGAAAAAGCTGGGCCTGGGTATCGGCATCAAGGGCCTTTACAATATTCAGTTTATTGTGGATTCCAATGATGATGTTTTCATCATTGAGGTAAACCCTCGTTCTTCCCGTACAGTACCTTTCCTGTCCAAGGCTACAGGCTACTCACTGGCAGATATCGCGACCAAGGTTATCTTAGGTATCAGTCTGAAGGAGCAGGACATAGATGTCCTCTACCCTGAGGAAAGAAGCAGATGGTGCGTAAAGGTGCCTACCTTCTCCTTCGCCAAGCTGTCCGGTATGGATGCTTACCTGTCTCCTGAGATGAAGTCTACAGGTGAGGCTATAGGCTACGATGAGAATCTGCCTCGAGCCATGTATAAGGCTCTGGTAGCTTCAGGTATCAAGATCCAGAATTACGGTACCGTTATCGTTACTCTGGCAGACGAAGACAAGGAAGAGGCTCTGCCTTTAGTAAAACGCTTCTACGACATGGGCTTCAACATCGAGGCTACAGTAGGTACAGCCGTTTTCCTTAAGGAGCACGGTATACGTACACGTATAAAGAGAAAGCTCTCCGAGGGCTCCAATGAGATATTAGAGTCTATCAGAGCAGGCTATGTAAGCTACGTTATCAATACCAGAGCTATCCTTTCCGGTGTTCACTACGAGGACGGAGTAGCTATCAGACGCTGTGCTATCGAAAATAACGTGACTACCTTCACCTCCCTGGATACTGTAAAGGTACTTTTAGATGTACTGGAAGAGCAGACCATTAAGGTGGCGACAATATTTTAAAAAATGACTCTTGGTACGGGATAGGAAAACTGATTCTCGCACGCATATTAATGGAATATTTCGCATTTTTGGCGGGGAAAGTATATTTATCCCGCCATTTTTTGTGTTTATGAACTGGCAGTAGCATTATATAATATATCCATAAAATAAATTTGGGAGTTAATCATGAACAACGAATATGTAAATAACAATATTATGAAAAAGGGTATTGATAGAGAAAATACACTGGCTAAATGGCAGGAGGTTAAAATCAAATGGGGGCTTATTACTGCCGGAGCAATAATGGTATCAATGTTTGGCGCTGTTATATTAGAATTTTATGCTGAGGCAAATGGCTGGAATGATGCAGTCGCACTTAGTCCATTTATTTTAACGATCATTGCCGTTTTTATAAGCGCTAAGAAAGGCACATATTCCTGCCCTTTCTGCCATACGACACTGGGTAAATACAGAAGAAGAACAGATTATCATTGCCGTTGCTGTGGCGAAAAGATTTTTAAATAATGTAATAAGGGAAAATGAAAATAGAAAAGACTGCATTCCGGTTACGCTGTGATGCAGTCTTTTTGTAAAACTCTTATGGCAGATGATATGATTTTTATGGATATGATGGATGACGACGATGATTAAATGGGTCACTTGTAAAATTTAATTCCACTTTGTAATGGTTACTTCCACCTTTTGAGAAGAAAATCAAATGGTGGAAGTATTTTTATGTATATTTTGGTGGCATTTTGGTTTAAAAGCATCTATAATAAGCCCAAAGCCGGATAA
>JAZUFN010000172.1:0-7046 GCA_045640725.1 Lachnospiraceae bacterium | reverse complement strand
AAATTTATTTGCCCAAACTCCTTAACTTAACGTTATTGGGACGTATCTAATTGACACACTTTTGCAAAAAAGTGTGTCAATTAGATACGTCCCCCTGTCACATTTGTGTCAAACAGATACGTCCCCCTGTCACACTTACATTTGTACTTACAAACAAAAGAGGCAGAATTTAATAAAGAACCTGTAAAAAAAATGGCAAATCGAGATAAATAAAGAATGAATATACTGTTTTTTGGTTGATAAACATGGAGGGGAGCAATATAATGATAATGGGTCTTTTTAGATGCTGAGATAAATAAGTTGTTTTCGAAAAGGAATATATATGTTATTAAGTGTTGCATTGATATTATTGTTGGGTCTGATTATGAGTTGGATCTGTAAACAATGCAGGCTCCCGGGCTTGTTGGGGATGTTACTGACCGGTGTTTTGCTGGGACCCTATGTACTGGACCTTTTGGACAGCAGTATACTGGGTGCATCGGCGGAGCTGAGAAAAATAGCTCTTATTATCATACTTACCAGAGCAGGACTTGGGCTGGACCTTTCAGGTTTAAAAAAAATGGGAAGACCCGCATTTCTTATGTGTTTTTTGCCGGCTACTTTTGAGCTCATTGGGATGCTGATTTTCGGTCCTTTGCTTTTAGGGCTGACACTGCTTGAGGCTGCTCTTATGGGGGCTGTACTGGCAGCGGTGTCTCCCGCTGTAGTGGTGCCCAGAATGGTTAAATTGACTGAAGAAGGTTATGGTGTCAAGCAGGGGATTCCGCAGCTTATATTGGCAGGAGCCTCTATAGACGATGTGTATGTAATAGTTTTGTTTTCGACCTTTATGGGGATGGCACAGGGAAAAAGCGCATCCATATTAAGCTTTGTAAATATTCCGGTATCTATCTTCTTGGGAGTTTGCATTGGTTTAGCTGTGGGATTTCTTATGAATTTCTTTTTTTCCAAGGTTCATATAAGGGATACTGCCAAAGTGTTGATTATCCTAAGTGTATCCCTGCTTTTGGCAGTGGCTGAAGATGCACTTACCACGCAGATTACATTTTCAGCGCTTATTGCTGTTATGTTTATAGGAATTGGATTGCAGAAAAAAAGAGCTAATGTAGCCAAAAGATTGTCGACAAAATACGGAAAGCTCTGGGTAGCTGCTGAAGTATTTCTCTTTGTACTGGTAGGGGCAACAGTTAATGTAAACTACCTGGGAAAAGTAGGTGTGAAGGCACTGGCACTGATAGGACTTGCTTTGATTTTTAGGATGCTGGGAGTATTCCTTTGCCTTCTGAGTACAAGCCTTAAAGGTCGGGAAAAGCTGTTTACCATGATGGCATATACGCCCAAAGCGACTGTTCAGGCAGCTATCGGCGGCATACCATTGGCCGCGGGCCTTGCCTGTGGTGATGCTGTGCTTACTGTAGCTGTACTGGCCATAGTGCTTACCGCGCCTTTGGGAGCTTTTGCCATAGACAATACTTATAAAAGATTGCTGCAACAAGGAGATAACAATGAAGATACTTGCATATAATGTTCGAGAGGATGAAAAACCATATTTCGAAAAATACAGCGAAGAACTGAATTGCAGTGTAATTCTGACAGAGGCAGATGCAACCCTTGAAAACGCCGACTTGGCAGCTGGGTGCGATGCAGTATCAGTACTGGGTATGTTTGAAATAAATAGAGCCTTGCTGGGCAGATTTAAAGAGCTGGGAGTGCAGGTCGTGTCTACCAGAACAGTGGGCTACAATCATGTGGATCTGGAGGCTGCCAGAGAGCTGGGTATAGCAGTGTGTAACGCAGGCTATGCCCCCAACGGTGTCGCTGAGTTTACCATAATGATGATACTTATGTGCTTACGTCATTACAAGCAGGCTATGTGGAGAGGGCAGGTAAATGACTTTTCTCTCCCCGGACTTATGGGCAGAAATCTATCGGAGCTTAAAGTAGGCATTATGGGTACTGGTAAAATAGGAGCGCAGGTAATCAAGCTGTTAAGCAGTTTTGGTTGTGAGCTTTTGGCTTATGATGTACATGAAAATGAAGAAGTAAAGCAGTATGCTAAATACGTAGATTTGGATACGATTTTCCGTGAGAGTGATATTATCAGTCTTCATATGCCCTTGCTTCCGTCTACACAGCATATAATTAACGGTGTTTCCATAGCTAAGATGAAGAAAGGTGTTATTATCATTAACTGTGCCAGAGGTGGCCTTACAGAAATCAATGCCCTGGTAGAAGGAATTGAAACGGAAAAAATAGGCGCCCTGGGTATGGATACGGTAGAAGGTGATGAGGATATAGTACATGCGGACCACAGAACAGATATTCTTTCCAATAGAAATTGGTTTTATCTGCATCAGTTTCGTAACGTTATTATGACACAGCATATGGCTTTTTATACCGAGCAAGCTGTAGACAGTATGGTAAGATGCGGTATAGAAGGACCTGTTAAAATACTTAATGGTGAGGAATCAGAATATCACATAAAATGACATAATATAAGGGCCGGAGGACTAATAATGGAGATGAAGAACAGGCTTTATCATATGGGCTTTCAGGTTATTCAGACACCGGATATCCAAGCAGGCAGGAAAAATGCTGATTTTGGCCAGGGTTTTTATCTTTCCGATGATGAGAATTTTTCCAGACGATGGGCTCATGAGCGTAATGGTTTTAATACCTACCTGAACGTCTATGAGCTGGATTGCAGTGAACTGAATGTGAAATACCTGGAGAGAAACGAAGAGTGGTATGATTACATTTTTGCCAACAGAAGTGGAAAACAGGATGAGTTTGCCACTTATGATATTGTGGTGGGTCCGATAGCTAATGATACCATATACGATACCTTTGGGGTACTGACCAGTGGTC
Source organism: Lachnospiraceae bacterium (assembly GCA_045640725.1). Classification (GTDB taxonomy): domain Bacteria; phylum Bacillota; class Clostridia; order Lachnospirales; family Lachnospiraceae; genus RGIG3528. Next base: position 4,178 of record JAZUFN010000172.1, on the reverse strand, counting down.
TGATAGGCAAGGAACAAGCCCTAAGGCTGCTAATGGTAGGGCCTGCTTACACTCAGATTGCCATTAAGTCAGACAAGGCAGTCAGAGCACTTCAGTTTATCACCGCCACACAGCTTGACAGCAGTGAAATAGCAGAATATCGAGGCGTGGTGAAAGAAGAGCAAGACAGTTTCCAAAAGGATTTTTTATCTTTATTGGAAGAAATAAATGAAGATAGTGAAACTTGATTGCAATACAGAGGTATGTGATATGAAAAAAATGCTTTTTATCTATAACGCTAATGCGGGGAGAGGGCGGATAAAGGCTGTTTTGTCAGATGTGATTGAGATTTTTTGCAGGGCGGATTTTGATGTTACTATCCATGCTACCAGAGCTTCTAAGGAGGCTACAGAGATAGTTACTGCAAGGGGCAGTGAATTTGATGTGGTAGTGTGCTCCGGTGGAGACGGCACTATTAATGAAGTGGTTTCAGGACTGATAACTCTGCCCAAAAAGCCACTTTGCGGCTATTTCCCTATGGGTACGGTAAATGATTTTGCCAATAGTCTGGGCATACCCTGTAATCCTATTACTGCTGCCAAGGTAATCACATCAGGTCAGCCTTTTGCCTGCGATATAGGCAGCTTTAACGAACGTTATTTTAACTATGTGGCGGCATTCGGAGCTTTTACCGAGGTGGCTTATGAAACTCCGCAGAAAAATAAAAACTCTATGGGGCGTATGGCGTACTTTCTGGATGCATTCCGACTCCTGCCTGATATTAAAGGATATCACATGCGGGTCGAGGCAGATGGCAGGGAAATAGAAGGGGAGTATATCTTCGGAATGATTACCAATTCCAAATCAGTGGGAGGTATTCAGCTTACAGACAGGGATAATGGTTCGGTGGCGCTGAATGACGGAGTATTTGAAGTGGTTCTTATTAGGAATCCAAACAATATAATTGAATTGGAAGAGACTCTGACAGCAGTCAGGAAAAGAAAAATTGATGCACCATATATAGACGTGGTACAGGCAGCGGAGATTACATTAATCAGTGATGAAAATGTGAAATGGACGCTGGATGGCGAAAACGGCGGCAGCTTAAAAAAAGTCAAAATAAAATGTAATCCTAAGGCTGTCGACATTATTGTTCCTGATATTACAGCACAGTAAATAGTATTCTTAAGTAAGGAAGTTACCATGGGTATGGATAGAAAAAAAACTATTATCATCACAATTATTTATACTGTAATACTTTTAGGTTTTACCACCTATTTGGCTTTGGATACATTTGTCATACCTAGTGCAGGAGTACCTGTAGGAGGTGGAAGCAGTATCCATAATTCCCAGACACCGATGCCCACAGGAGGCATTGCAACTACTCCGGTGGCGGCTGTCACGCCTATCATCACCGATGACAGCTATGAGGATGATAATATTACTATTACCCTCTCCACTATCAGAGAATATGATTCAAACATCTTCGTGGCGGATATCAGGTTGAAGTCTGAAGAGTATATTCATTCGGCTTTTGCCAACAATATGTATGGTAAAAATATAACCGATTATGTAGGCAATATGGCCAAGGAGCATAATGCTATTCTGGCTATTAATGCTGACTACTATGGCGCCAGAGAAGAGGGCTTTGTTATTAGAGAGGGTGTGCTGTACAGAGACAAAGCAAAGTCGAACAGCCAGGAAGCTGTAGTAATATATGAAGATGGTAATATTGATATTGTAAAAGAAGGAAGTGTTAGTGCGGCCGACCTGCTTTCTCAGGGAGCTTACAATGTTTTTTCCTTTGGCCCAGGACTGATAAAAAATGGGGAGATTCTGGTCTCAGACAGAAGCACTACAAAGCACAACCGCACTGCTATAGGCATGTATGACAGATTGCATTATATATTTTTGGTGGTGGATGGCAGAACAGATGTTTCTGAAGGCATGAGCTATTACGAGCTGGCATCTTTTGGGAAAAAGCTGGGATTAAACCTTATGTATAACCTGGATGGAGGAGGATCTTCCGTTATGTATTTTAACGGGAAGAGAATCAATAATCCTACCTCCAGCGGAAGCACAATAAAGGAAAGGAAGGTATCAGACATTGTCTATATTGGCTATTGATAAAAAGGGTTCAGAAAGAAATATGCTGTTAACGGCATTCAGATATTTGTGTCTGGCAGTGTTTGTGGCAGTTTTTGGTGGTGTGTACGAGTACTTTGGCCACGACATTATTTCCTTCAAAATGATATTTGCTTTTATGTATCCGCTGGTTTTAGGCAGTTTTGTGATGTTGCTGGGAACGATTCGAAAAAAAGGTTATATGTTTGGCTGGTTCACCCGCAGCATGTATAATTGCGGTATTTTCACGCTGACCATAGGCAGCCTGTACGAAGGTGCAATGGAGATATACGGGACTTCCCACCACCTGAGCATTATTTATTACATTGTGGGAGGAGTACTGGTAGCAGGCGCTTTTATACTTAAATGGGTAGATGGCCATCGTATCAGCAAGGAAATAGCGACATATTATGAATTTTCAGATTTTGGTCCGGCGGACTTTACTATTGGAGAAATGCTCACAATGCAAAGAAAATTGCAGGATCAGTACAAGGATAAATGGGAAGCAATATGTCCCGAAAATGGCAAGAACAAGCTACTGTGGATGATGGGTGAAGTAGGCGAAGTAGCGGATATTGTCAAGAAAAACGGCGACATCAATGCGGTTAAGGACAGTGAGCTTAGAGCTCACCTGGTAGAGGAAATGGCAGATGTACTTATGTACTACAACGACGTGCTTCTCTGCTACGGAATAGGTGAAAAGGAACTAAAGGATTCCTACCAGAGTAAATTCGAAAAAAATATGAAACGCTGGAAGTAAAAAATAACTTGAAAAAAATATGAGTAGAGACTATAATTAATTAAGTTGATTAATTAATTATAGTTTTTTTATTTGGGAGGAGAATAGTGGCAATAAAGGAGAAGGACTATGGACGAATCAGACTGGCGGTGGGGATCGGTCATAATGATTTTTCTATGGAGAGGGGGAGCTTTACATATAAGCAGAATATAAAGTGGCGTAAAGATTTGACACTTATAGAAATTGTAAGGGTAAATGAAGAAACAAGCAAATTAATTCTGTCTGAGCCTATAAGTAATGAAAATTTTATTATTCAAATTACCATGTGTGACGATGGAGCTGCAGGGCGGAATCAGACCATATCTGTATACAGCAGCAAGGGACAGGATACCATATTTAACCGTTTCAAGCTGACTATACCCTGTGGAGAGGGTGAGCATTTTTATGGCTGTGGTGAGACCTATTCTGTGTTTGACCTTAAAGGAGAAAAAATCAGAGTATGGGTGGCAGAGCATCAGAATGCCAAAAGAATAGCAGGTAAGCTGATTAAGCAAAAACTTTTTGGCAAGCATCCGGAAAAGCTGCTGCCCCTTAGTAAATATGAGTCTTACTATGCACAGCCGACATTTACGTCCAGCGCTAAGTACTATGTCCATCTGGACTTAAAGGAATACAGTGAGTTTGACTTTACGAAGCCTGGTGAAATAAGCTTTTTTACCCAGGAACTGCCAAGACTTACCCACGTGTCTGCTGCCGGCTTTAAGGAGCTGTCCTGTGAAATGAGCAGACAGTTGGGGAGACAAAGAGCTTTGCCTGACTGGATATATGATGGTGCCATTATAGCAGCTCAGGACTGGAAAGTTGAGCCGGAAGGTACAGTGTCTGCAGAGGATGGCATAGCAAATATCGATAAAAAGCTGGCTAGGGCCAGAGAGGCAGGGGCCAGAGTATGTGGTGTTTGGAGTCAGGACTGGTGCGGCTGCAGATGTACTAAATTTGGCTATCAGGTTATGTGGAATTGGGTAGCAGACGATGTCAAATACAAGGATCTGGCCAGACATATACAGCGCTGGAAGGCAGAGGGCGTACGATTCTTAGGCTATATTAATCCCTTCATAGCCCTGGAAAAGGAGCTGTACAAGGAGGCCCATGAAAAGGGCTACTGTGTCAAGGACAAAGAGGGTAAGGACTATCTGGTGACCATAACCACCTTCCCTGCTGCCATGGTGGATTTCACTAATCCTGCGGCCTATGAATGGTATAAAAATATAATAAAGCAGAACATGATAGGTATAGGCATGGGCGGCTCGATGGCTGACTTTGGCGAATATCTTCC
>JAZUFN010000171.1:0-9345 GCA_045640725.1 Lachnospiraceae bacterium | reverse complement strand
ATACCGCATATCGTGATAAAATATCCTAAATATGCCTATTAGTTACTGCTTTGGGGGTTTTATTATGGAACAGAAGAAAGAAAAAGTTATACTTACAGGTGACAGACCTACCGGCAGACTTCATGTGGGTCACTATGTAGGTTCATTGAGAAGAAGAGTTGAGCTGCAGAATTCCGGCGAGTTTGACAAGATTTATATCATGGTAGCCGATGCTCAGGCCCTTACCGACAATTTTGACAATCCTGAAAAGGTACGTCAGAATATCATTGAGGTTACTCTGGACTATCTTTCTGCAGGCTTGGACCCTAATAAAGTAAATATCTTAATCCAGTCTCAGGTGCCTGCTCTTACTGAGCTTACCTTTTACTATGAGAATCTGGTTACAGTATCTCGCTTACAGAGAAATCCTACTGTAAAGAATGAGATTCAGCTTCGTAATTTTGAGACCAGCATCCCTGTTGGCTTCTTTACATATCCTATCAGTCAGGCTGCTGATATCACTGCATTTAAGGCTACACATGTACCTGTAGGTGAAGATCAGCTTCCTATGATTGAGCAGACCAAGGAAATCGTACACAAGTTTAATTCTGTATATAATAAAGATGTGCTGGTAGATCCTGAGGTTATGCTTCCTAAAAATGCTGCATGCGGACGTCTTCCGGGTACAGATGGCAAGGCAAAGATGAGTAAATCTCTGGGCAATTGCATTTATCTGGCAGATACAGAGCAGGATGTTAAGCAGAAAATCATGAGCATGTACACTGATCCGCTTCATATTCAGGTGTCAGATCCGGGTCATCTGGAAGGCAATACTGTATTTACCTATCTGGATGCATTTTCCAATGATGGACATTTTGCTGAATATCTGCCTGATTATTCCTGTTTACAGGAGCTTAAGGATCATTATACCAGAGGTGGTCTGGGAGATGTTAAGATAAAGAAATTCCTGAACAACGTGCTTCAGGAGGAGCTGGCTCCCCTGCGTGCCCGTCGTGCAGAATTTGAAAAGGATATCCCTGCGGTATATGAGATTCTTAAGAAGGGTACTGCAGCTGCCAACGAGAGAGCCAATGCTACTCTTTCTGAGGTTAAGGATGCCATGAAGATTAACTACTTTGATGATGCAGAGCTTATTAAAGCTCAGCAGGAAAAATATAAGGGCATATAAGTCTGACTTGCGAAGTTGATTTTTCAACATTAATGTGATAGAATACCGAAATGCGTTTGTTTGCGCATAAGTGTTGAAAATAAAGGGGTTCAAGGAAACGGAGCCAATTCGTTTCGTGCAAGCTCGACTAAAAGAGGGACAGTATATGAGAGTAGCAGTAGTTACAGACAGCAATAGCGGTATTACACAGGAGGAAGCCAGGGACATAGAAGGATTGTTTGTCCTGCCGATGCCTTTCTTCATTAATGAAGAAATATTTTTTGAAGATATTACTTTGACACAAGGGGAATTCTATGAAAAGCTGGAGGGAGATGCAGATATTAAGACATCTCAGCCTTCTCCGGGCGAAGTCATGGACCTTTGGGACAAGGTGCTGGCAGATTATGACCAGCTGGTATATATTCCCATGTCTTCGGGCCTCAGTAAGTCTTGTGAGACAGCCATTATGCTTTCTGATGATTATACCGGCAAGGTATTTGTGGTAGATAATCAGCGTATTTCCATCACTATGAGACGTTCCGTAACAGATGCTCTGGAGATGGCAAAAAATGGTATGGATGGCCAGGCTATCAAGGAAAAGCTGGAGGAGGAAAAGCTCCAGTCATCTATCTACATTACTTTGGAGACTCTTAAGTACCTGAAAAAAGGTGGCCGTATTACTCCTGCTGCTGCAGCTATCGGTACAGTATTAAATATTAAGCCCGTGCTGCAGATTCAGGGAGAGAAGCTGGATGCATTTTCCAAGGTGCGTGGTAAAGATGCCGGCCGTAAGAAAATGATAGAGGCCATAAAGCATGACTTGGAGACTCGATTTGCAGGCTGCAGAGATAAAATGCATATAGATATTGCATATTCGGGTAATCCTACAGAGGCTCAGGGCTGGCTTAAAGAGATTCAGGAAGCATTTCCTGAATTTACCGATATAGTAATGAATCCGCTGTCTCTCAGCGTATCATGTCATATAGGTAAGGGAGCTCTGGCAGTAGCAGCTACCAAGAGCGTTTATTAAAAAGTAGTTTTGGGTTATAGTGTATTAAGATAACCGTAACAGAGGAAAGATATGTACAAACTTATTACAAAAGATGGCGCTGCAAAGCGCGGCGAGTTCCATACGGTACATGGTGTCATACAGACTCCTGTTTTCATGAACGTCGGTACTGTAGCGGCCATTAAGGGAGCAGTCTCCACCATGGATTTGAGAGATATCAATACTCAGGTGGAGCTTCCCAACACCTATCATCTTCATGTTCGTCCTGGGGATAAAGTGATTAAGAAGATGGGGGGCCTGCACAAATTTATGAATTGGGACAAGCCTATTCTTACAGATTCAGGTGGCTTCCAGGTGTTTTCGCTGGCAGGTCTTCGTAAAATAAAAGAAGAGGGTGTTACCTTTAACTCCCATATTGATGGTAGAAAGATTTTCATGGGCCCGGAGGAAAGCATGCAGATTCAGTCCAATCTGGCCTCTACTATCGCTATGGCTTTTGATGAATGTCCTTCTTCCAGGGCTGACAGACAGTATATCCGGAATTCGGTTGATCGTACTACCAGATGGCTGCAGAGATGTAAAGATGAGATGGCCAGACTGAATTCTCTGGAGGACACTATCAATAAAAATCAGTTGCTTTTTGGTATTAATCAGGGTGGTGTTTTTGACGATATCAGAATCGAGCACGCAAAGCGTATTGCAGATATGAATCTGGATGGTTATGCAGTAGGTGGTCTGGCTGTAGGCGAGACCCATGAAGAAATGTATCGTATCCTGGAAAGCACTGTACCTTACCTTCCTGTAGAAAAGCCCACATATCTTATGGGCGTAGGTACTCCTGAAAATATACTTGAGGGTGTAGAACGCGGCGTGGATTTCTTCGATTGCGTATATCCTTCCAGAAACGGACGACATGGCAATGCCTATACCAATTTTGGCAAAATGAATCTTAATAATGCCAAATATGAGCTGGATGAACGTCCTCTGGACAGTACCTGTGGTTGTCCATGTTGTAAAAATTATACCAGAGCATATGTGCGTCACCTTATTAAAGCCAACGAGATGCTGGGGATGAGGCTGCTGGTAACACATAATCTCTACTTCTACAATCACCTGATGGAAGAAATAAGAGAGGCTATAGAGCAGCATAGATATTCTGAGTACAAAAAGGCGAAGATTCAGGCTATGCAGGGCGGCGGACAGGAATAATTCTTGATTTTTACGCATTTTTCGTGTATATTTGCATAGATGCTCTTTGAGCATGTTTGATAAGATTTTATTGAGGAAGGTTTCGATTATGACTAATTATTTATCATTGCTTGATGCAAATGCAGCAGGAGCAGCTCCTAATCCTTGGATTACTGTTGTTATTTATGTGGTATTTTTCGGAGTTGTTATTTATTTTCTTATTCTTCGTCCTCAGAAGAAGCAGCAGAAGCAGCAGGATGAGCTCATGTCATCTCTTGAGATTGGCGACAGTGTCCTGACTACAGCAGGTATGTATGGTGTAGTTATTGATAAGGTTGATGAAAGTGTAGTTATCGTAGAATTTGGTAACAACAAGAACTGCCGTATTCCTATGAAGAAGACAGCAATCGTTGAGGTAGAAAAGCCTGAGGGAAGCTCCGCTCCTTCTACTACACCTGTTGTTGATGAAAAGGAAAACAAGAAGATTTTTGGAAAAAAGGATAAGGCCATTAAGGACTGATTCTTTTAATATAATTTAATATCACAGAGGTATCCGAAATGAAGAAAATTTCTATTCTCGCAGCTGGTGTATTAATGTGTGTATTGTGCGCATGTGGCACAAACGCAACAAAGCCCACTGAAGGACCCGATGTGACAGGAAAGCCTACAGAAGGCGGTAGCGTCATTGTAGGTATTACACAGGATTTGGACAGTCTTGACCCACACGTTGCAATTGCGGCAGGAACCGACGAAGTTCTGTTTAACGTCTTTGAAGGACTGGTAAAGGCCGATGAATTCGGCATAATGCAGCCCGCTGTAGCAGAGAGTTATACTATCTCTGACGATGCTATGGTTTATACATTTAAGCTTAGAGACAATGTATATTTTCATAACGGAGACGTTGTAACAATTGATGATGTCGTATATTCTTTGAAACGTTGTGCCGGTTTCCCTGAGGCTGCTGATCCCAGTGTCTCTGTCGAATCGGCACTTTCTATTATTACAGAGATTAATGCACCCGATGCAAAAACAGTTGAACTTAAGTTAAGCAAGGCAAATTCTGAGCTTATCTATTATCTTACAGGTGCTATTATTCCCAAGGACTACAAAAATCAGGGCACAGCGCCTATTGGCACCGGTCCTTTTAAATTTGAGAGCTATAAGCCGCTGGATTCATTCGTTATCGTAAAGAATGATCAGTACTACGGTACAAAAGCTCACCTGGATAAGGTTACTTTTAAGATTTTTGCCAATATAGAAGCAGCTTTTCTGGAGTTAAAGGCAGGCAAAATTGATTTAATGTCCCAGCTGGGGTCTGACTATGCCAATCAGTTGAAGGATAAGTACAGTATAGAAGCATGTCCCTTTAATCTGGTTCAGGCGCTTTTCCTTAACAATGATTTTGCTCCATTTAAGGATATTAAAGTCCGTCAGGCACTTTGCTATGCTATTGATCGTGATGCTATCAACCAGTTTATTTCCGAGGGACAGGGGCATGTCATCGGTAGTGGTATGTATCCGGGTATTTCAGAGTACTATGCAAAAGACCTGGAAGGAATGTACAAGTATGATGTAGACAAGGCTAAAGCTCTGCTTAAGGAAGCAGGCTATGGTGATGGATTTACATTTACCATTACCATTCCTTCATCCTATGATCAGCATGTGGCCACAGGCGAGATTATTGTGGAACAGTTGAAAAAGGTGGGTATTACAGCTAAGATTGAGCTGGTAGAGTGGGCCAGCTGGCTGTCAGACGTATATAAGGGCAGAAAATACGAAGCTACTATCATTGGCCTTGATTCCAATCTGGCACCTTCTGATATCCTTAAGCGTTACCGTACAACAGCCTCCAATAATTTTGTAAATTTCCTTTCAGATGATTATGACAAGGCTTATGCAGCCGGTCTTGCTACTGTTTCTGTAGCGGATAAGAAAAAATATTATAATGAATGCCAGAAGATTCTGGCTGAAAATGCGGCATCCGTATTTATTCAGGATCCTGCACAGTTAACTGCCGTAAAGAAGGGGTTAGGAGGATACACTCCTTATCCGATATATGTATTAGATATGTCAAAAATCTATTATATAAAATAATGATTGAGCCTGTAGAGCTTGACATAATACAATAAAAGGCAGAAAGAAGGTCACAAATGAAGATAATTCTTAGAAAAATAGCAGCACTTGTTATTACTCTTTTAATTATCTCTTTTGTGACCTTTTTTGCCTTTACCATTATCCCGGGGGATGCCGCTACAGGAATTCTCGATATGGATGCCACTCAGGAGGAAATCGATGCCCTTCGTGAAGCCATGGGGCTTAACGATAATATTTTCCTGCGTTACGGTCGCTGGATAGCAGGTGCTTTGCATGGGGATCTGGGTAAGTCATTAAAATATGATATGACGGTAAACAGTCTTTTGGGAAGCAGGCTGCCGGCTACCTTTGGGCTTTCCCTGGAGGCACTGTTGATCATTGCCTTGGTTTCCGTCCCTCTGGCTGTTCTCTCGTCAAAAAAGCCTGAAGGTATTTTAGACAATATTATTACTGTTATTACTCAAGCGGGCATGGCGCTACCCCAATTTTTCATAGGTATTCTTCTTACCTATATTTTTGGCATGTTGTTAAAATGGTTCCCTATCGGCGAATATAAGGCTCCGGAGGAAAATTTCGGTGGATTCTTATTCTTTTTGATAGTGCCTGCCATAACAGTGGCCATACCCAAGTGCTCCATGATGACAAAATATATTAGAGATAACATTGTGGCACAGAAAAAACAGGACTATGTGCGTACAGCCAAGGCAAAGGGCAATAGTGAGAACAAAATACTCATAAAGCATATATTAAAAAACACAATGATGCCCACTATTACATTTTACGCCATGATTGTTGCGGATGTTTTGGCGGGTTCCATTGTGGTGGAGCAGGTATTTCAGATACCCGGGGTGGGACGACTTTTGGTAGCATCTATTTCCAATCGTGACTATCCTGTAGTATCAGCCATTGTTATGTATACAGCAGCAATAGTGGTGATTATGAATACATTGGCAGATATTTTGGCACGTATTATCGATCCGAGGGTGAAGAGTTGAGAAAAGGCAGATTTTTACAAAAGCATAGCCCATCTTTCTATGTAGGGACGATTATGATTCTGCTGGTGGTTTTGATGGCTGTAATGGGGCTTGTAAAAACACCATATAATGCATCAGAACTGAATCTCAGCCTGAAGAATCAAGGGCCCTCCTGGTCCCATTGGTTTGGATGTGACAATTTTGGCCGTGATGTTTTGTCCAGAGTGATGGAAGGCACATCTACCAGTGTCATGATAGCCGTATGCGTAGTCATAATAGGGGCAGGCTTTGGCACGGCAATAGGCGCTATTACCGGCTTTTACGGAGGCTGGGTGGATACAATACTGATGAGATTGAACGACTCTCTTTCCAGTTTTCCCAGCGTGCTGCTGGCCATGGTAATTGTAGCTGTGGTGGGAGGCGGCAGAAAAAATTTAATCATTGCTCTGGGAATAGTCTTTATACCTAGTTTTGTCAGAGTAGTTCGGGCAGAAGTAAAGGTGCAAAAAGAGTTGGACTATGTGAAGAATGCTACACTGATGGGAGCTGGCAAGATGCGAATAATATTCATGGATATTTTGCCAAATGTCAGGACTACCATTGCCGCTTCTTTATTAATCGGATTTCAAAATGCTGTTCTCTCCGAGGCCGGACTGAGCTATCTGGGACTGGGAGTATCTCCTACTGACCCGTCACTGGGACGAATGTTGTCTGAAGCTCAGAGCTACCTCCTGTTTGCTCCCTGGTACGCTATTGCACCCGGACTTACTATCTTTATGTTAACACTGGGCCTTGGCCTTGTTTCACATTCTATTAAGAAATAGAGGAATATATGGCACTTCTTTCAGTCGAAAACATGAATATTGAGGTGGATGCCGGTGGCCTTAGCAAGAAGCTGGTAGATAATGTGTCTTTCCATGTGGAAAAGGGAGAAATACTGGGCTTGGTAGGACCTTCAGGCTCGGGAAAAAGTGTTACATCCATGTCTGTTGCCAAGCTTCTCCACGAGGAATATCGCGTGTCCGGTAAAGTTCTGCTAAATGGTATCGATATCCATAAGATTTCGGACAAGGAGCTTTGCAAAATTCGTGGTAAGGACATTTCCTATGTTTTTCAGGAGCCAATGACCAGTCTGAATCCCGTTTTCACAATATATCAGCAGGTAGAGGAGCCGCTTGTTCTCCATGAGGAAAAGAAGTCTACCGCGGTAGAGCGCAGGCTGGCTGTTAAAACGGCATTATCAGATGCGGGACTGGTGCCCACGGATCAGCTTATGAACAGTTACCCTCATCAGCTGTCCGGAGGTCAGCGACAGCGTGTTATGATAGCAATGGCAATGATTAACAAACCACAAGTACTTGTGGCAGATGAGATTACCACAGCACTGGATGTTGATACCAGGGATAAAATAATCGATGTCCTTCTGGAGTATAAAAAGACTTATAAAACTGCTATTATTTTTATTTCTCATGATCTGAAGCTGGTAAAGAAAATAGCGGACAGAATAGCCATTATGAAAAATGGTAAAATCGTAGAAACCATTGATAATAAAGGCTTTGACGCTGTTCATTATGAAAAAGTATTTAGAGGAGAGACGGCAAGGGAGTCTGTCGGCATAAACTACGGAAAAACCGTGTTGGAAGTAAGAAATTTGGCCTTTGCCTATTCGGAAACTTCAATACTGGGCAAAAAGACCTATAAAAAGGTGCTGGAAAATGTTTCCTTCAGTCTTTATGAAGGGGAGACTTTAGGCCTGGTAGGCAAGTCCGGATCCGGCAAGTCCACCATTGTTAAAACGGTGGTGGGACTACAAAAGTCGAATGCGGGGAAAATAGTTTTTCTGAAGGGGTATGAAAATCCACAGATGGTTTTCCAGGATCCCTACACCAGTTTAAATCCTGCACATACTGTGGGATGGATACTCAGCGAGGCTCTGATGCTGGGTGACAGACGAATCGGAAAAAAGAGAAGTAAGTCTGAACGTAAGAAAGCTGTCATTGAAATGTTGAATTCCGTTGACTTAAACACGGAAATGGGGTATCGTAAGATAGATGAGCTTTCGGGTGGACAGAGACAAAGAGTTGCCATTGCCTGTGCACTGATCTCCAAGCCTCGTATTGTGGTATTGGATGAACCGGTGTCTGCGGTTGATGCAGCAGTTACGGACCAGATTTTGGACCTGTTAAGAAGATTAAAGGCAGAATACGGTCTTTCATATATTTTTATCTCCCATGACCCCGAAGTTATAGCTAAAATCTGTGATAGGGTACTGGTCGTAGAAGATGGAAAAGTCAAAGAAAAAAAGTAAAAAAGGAGCCGGATTTATCTGGCATTATATAAAGCGGCATGGATTCGCATATTTTGTGGGAATCATGACGCTTTTTGTTGTGGATTTTGTTAACCTTTATATTCCTCAGTTTACCGGTGAGATTATAGGCGGATTGAAGCCTAATGAGAGCACAGGCCTTAGTGGCATTGATGAGCAGGGCATTTTGATTTTGGTTATCAAGATCCTTATTTGCGGTGTCATTCTTATGATAGGACGTTTTTTGTGGAGATATACTCTTTTTGGCTCCTGTCGTAAGATTGAATACGAGATAAGAAAGGATCTCTACCAGCATCTGTCCAAGCAGGCCCCCAGTTTTTACAATGTTAATAAAACCGGTGATCTGATGAGCTACTTTACCAATGATTTGGGTGCCATCAGGCAGGCGGTAGGTATGTCGGTTATTTCTGCCTTTGACGGCACTGTCATGCTTATTATGGTAATAGCCAAGATGGCAATTTACGTAGATGTAAGACTTACACTCCTCTCCTTAATCCCCTTGGTTGTTATTATGCTGGGCGGCATATACTATGGCAGGGAAGTGGAAAAACGATTTGGCGATAAGCAGGCTGCTTTATCAAAAATGAGTGATGAAGTGCAGGAGTCT
>JAZUFN010000170.1:0-4684 GCA_045640725.1 Lachnospiraceae bacterium | reverse complement strand
TCCGACTTCACCTTTTTTACCGATTTCAGCAAATCTTTGGATATCAAAAGGCTCACCAAATACCGGTGTATAGTCCACCTTGAAGTCACCTGTATGAATTATGGTACCAACAGGTGTATAGATCGCAAAGGCAGCTGAATCCTGAATAGAGTGAGTGGTTTTAATAAACTCTACTCTGAAGCAACCAAGATTTATGCTCTGACCATGCTTAATAATCTTCTTTTTAACACTCTTACTAAGTCCATGCTCTTTAAGCTTATAGTCGATGATACCCATTGTAAGCCTGGTAGCATACACAGTAGTAGGAATCTCTCGAAGAACATAGGGAAGCGCTCCGATATGATCTTCATGGGCATGTGTAATCACAAACCCCTTAATTTTGCTAAGGTTCTCCTTTAGATAAGTGATGTCAGGAATAACACAATCTACTCCCGGCATATTATCATCCGGAAAAGCCATACCGCAATCAACTACAATGATACTGTCTTCGTACTCAAATGCGGTCATGTTCATGCCGATCTGACCAAGTCCTCCCAGAGGAATTATCTTCACTCCGTGTAAATCAGCATTCTCATTTTTCTTTTTCTTTCTCATGCTTTGCCTTTCCTAGTTTTCAGTAACCAGATCAATTTCTTCAATCAGCTCCTGGAAAACACCTGCCACCGCATTGAGTTCTCTGTCGTCATCTACGATTTCGTAGGCACTTTCGCCCGGTCTGTCTGAAGGAACCTCTTTGAGAATAAGGGCCTCCTGCTCTTCATCCTCTACATCATCCAGTACTAAAAGATATTTATTTCCATTGATTTTGGTTTCCTCAAGGACGTGAAAAATAGCCTCGTCACCGTCCTCTGTTATAAATGTTACTGTTAAATCTTTTTCGTCCATTTCTAAAATACTCCTATTTCCGTAATTTCTTAAGTTCTTCGGCATTTTCATCCAGCCAGCTCTGTAAGATAATAGAAGCAGCCAGCTTATCTACCACCTCTGCCTTTTTCTTATAGTTCATTCCGGCTTCATCCAGAATGCGATGAGCCTCAACAGTAGTGAGGCGTTCATCCCAAAGAATAACAGGCAGTCCCGTGCGCCGCCTTAAGTCCTCCGCACATTTTTCTGAGGCCAGAGCTCGGTCACCTACCGTATCATTCATTTTAAGCGGATATCCTAAAATGATTTTCTCCACTCCATACTCTACAATAAGCTCTTCTACCCTGCGGTAAGTCTTACGCAGCTGGTTTTCGTTTTCACGTCTGATAGTCTCGATGGGCTGGGCTGTAATGAGCAGTTCATCACTGATAGCAACCCCCATGGTAGCTCCACCGAAATCAAGTCCCATGATTCTCATAATAAATCCTTTATTTTGTTATTTCTTAAAATTAGTTTTGATATAGTTTTCAAGAAGAACTTCTAAAAGTTCATCTCTTTCCACCTTCATAATAAGGCTTCTGGCGCCATTGTGGCCGGTAATATATGTTGGATCACCGGACATGATATAGCCTACTATCTGGCTTATAGGATTATATCCCTGCTCCGACAAAGCATAATACACTTTGTCCAAAATGTCCTTTGCCTGAGGAATTTCTTCCTTCTGTGACTGGAAAAATCTTGTGATGTTAAGCTCCTTCATGTCCTGTAAACTCCTTTTCTATTCTACTATAAGTATATCATTTTTTCTGTATTTAGGAACCACTTTAACCAACTGATTTTCAGAAATGTCAGCAGTCGGCAGCGCCACTCTTACGTAACGCTCTGTAAGTCCCGTCATATACTTTTTATGATCAATCTCCACTATTTCCTCAGTAAGAACTGTGACCTCATTGCCAATAAAAGAGTCGGCATATTTATATCCCATACCTTCTTCCAGCTCCATAAGCTGCTTGCTGCGCTCTTCTTTGATGCTTTCCTGCACTTGTCCGGGCATCTTGTCAGCTACCGTCCCGCGCCGTCTGGAATATCTGAATACATGAATTTTAGAAAATGCGATTTCTGCTGCAAAGCCCAATGTTTCATTGAACTCCTCCTCTGTTTCCTGAGGAAAGCCCACTATGATATCCGTAGTAATAGCAGGATTACCATATACACGTCTTAACTCAGCTACACCTTGCCTATACTCAGAAGTATCGTATTTTCTGTTCATTCTCTTAAGCACGGAATCGCTGCCGGACTGTAAGCTCAAATGAAACTGAGGGCACAATTTTTCTATTTTGGATATTCTGTCAGCAAAATCAGCAGTCACTACACGAGGCTCCAAAGAACCCAGTCTGATACGAGCTATAGCCGGATTCTCAGCTATTTGCTCTATCAGCTTAAGCAGTGCATCTCCACCTTTTTCACCGAAGGCCTCATAAGAAGATAAGTGAATCCCGTTAAGTACGACTTCCTTAAATCCCTTTTCTGTAAGAGTCTGCACCTCAGCCAGCACACTTTCCGGGGCTCTGGACCTGATGCGCCCTCTCACATATGGTATAATACAGTAGGTGCAGAACTGATTACAACCATCCTGAATCTTTACAAAAGCTCTGGTATGACTATCGCTCTCAGGGCTCTCCATATCTTCAAATTCTGTCTCTTTGCCAATCTCAGTAATGTTAAGCTCTATATCCTCAGTATCTTGCAACAGTCTTGCGCAGGTCTCTACAATAGTCCCCTTGCGGTTGTTTCCCACTATAGCATCCACCCCAAGAGACTTCTGCTCATCTTCAGTGAGAGCCTGTACATAACAGCCGCAAGCTACTACTTTGGCCTCCGGATTAAGTTTCCTTGCTCTGTGAAGCATTTGTCTGGATTTTCTGTCAGCTATATTGGTAACAGAACAGGTGTTGACAATATATATGTCGGCTTTTTCATCAAATTCAACAACCTCCGCTCCGGCATTTCTGAGAGCCTTGGCCATGGCATCTGATTCGCAGGTATTTACCTTGCATCCCAGTGTCAGTATAGCAGTTTTTACGTTTTTAAGAATATCTTCACACATATTTTATTACTTTCGTGTTTTTCACGTGAAATAGCGGTTTTCAGCCACTTTTTTTGTCTATTTTGTCTATTGATTTTTTTAAATAAATTGATTACTATAAAAATAAAGTGTCGTATTTTTAACGATGCAAAATTTTGAAGGAGGTCATTTCAAAATGACAACAGTTAAAGTTTCTTTGAATGCCCTGGATAAGATTCAGTCTTTCGTTAACACAGTTGGAAACTTTGATAACGATTTCGATCTTATTTCCGGAAGATATGTCATTGATGCAAAGTCTATTATGGGTATCTGCTCTCTTGATGTATCCAAGCCTATCGAGCTTAACATCCACGCTGATGAAAACGTAGATGCTATCCTTAAGGCACTCGCTCCTTACATTGTACAGTAAGAGCACATTTTAATGCCGCAGGCTCAACTGCCTGTGTGCCTTTCTAGAATACTCGGGGTTTACGGCGTCGGATTTAATCCGACGCTTTTTCTTTACCCTTTTTATAACTATCTGACATCTACTACTTCAACAGTATCCAGTGCAGTCTGTACCAAAGCCTCTATTTTGCCTTCCAGCTTTTTTTCGGATTTTTCAATGCCGGAAAGAATAGGGTGAGTTACCGGATGCTTTGCTACAAAGATAGTACAACAATCTTCAAAAGGAAGTATGGAAGTCTCAAAGGTCTTAATCTTCTCTGAAATAGCCACGATATCCTTTTTATCCCATGCAATAAGAGGTCTGTAAACAGGCAATGTGCATACTGCATTTGTGCATTCCAGAGACTGCATAGTCTGGGATGCCACCTGGCCTATGGACTCTCCGGTAACCAGTCCCAGACAGCCGGACTTCTTGGCCAGAGTCTCAGCGATACGCATCATATATCTTCTCATGATTATAGTCAGCTGCTCATGAGGACAGGTCTCATATATGGCCAGCTGAACATCGGTAAAATTAACTATGTTAAGCTTTATAGGGCCTGTATATGCGCTTATGATACGGGCCAGATCTATTACCTTCTGCTTCGCTCTCTCAGAAGTATATGGCGGAGCATGGAAATATGTAGCCTCAATCTCCACACCACGCTTGGCAATCATATAGCCTGCCACAGGGCTGTCGATACCGCCGGATAGAAGCAACATAGCCTTACCTGCTGTACCTACAGGCATGCCACCATCACAAGGAATGGTAGTAGAATAAACATAAGCCTTGGCACGTACTTCCAGTCGAAGCTCTACCATAGGATTATGTACATCCACCTTAGCCTCGGGATAAGCCTTTAATACTTCCTCTCCCATTTTTGCACACATCTCCGGTGAAGTAATGGGATAACGCTTATCTGCACGACGGGCCTCTACTTTAAAAGTAAAGTCCTTTTTCTCAAAGCTCATATCGATATACTCTTTTGCCTTCTCTACGATATCATCCCACTCTATGGAATCAGACACCACTACAGGAGAAATGCCCACAATACCGAATACCTTCTTAAGCTCTTCTATAGTCTCATCAAAATCATAGCCATCCGGACATTCTACTAAAATTCTTCCCTGCTCACGTGTAACAACAAAATCACCCAAGGGAATTAAGTGACGCTCCACCTGAGCTACCAAGGCAGCCTCAAACTGGCCTCTGTTTTTTCCTTTAAGCCCTATTTCACCATATTTTACCAATAATGCTTTATACATAAACAGCTCCTTTTTATATCCATGCAGCCTTTCACTGCTCCT
>JAZUFN010000169.1:0-4241 GCA_045640725.1 Lachnospiraceae bacterium | reverse complement strand
TCTTCCAGGCAAAATAGCTTTTTACTCCTCTGCCCAGATTACGCAGGTATTTTTTTCTGGATATGCCGGCTCTGCTTGCTACAGACAGACTCTTATAGGCCTTTATGAGTCGTAGGTGCTTTAGGTGGTCATAGAAGGAATTTTCTATACTGCCGGCAGAGATGGTACAGTTACCGGTAGCGCCTGTCAGGAGGATCTTGCAGCCGTCTGCTGCAGCCTGCCTGTAAATGGCATTAAGCCATACGGCATTCTGATTGGACTTGCAGGGCATCTCCCATTCCTCTACTATTTCATCAGCTTCCTTAAGGAAATTATGGCCCTCGGAATTTACAAAAGTAGGTATGATATTGGGGTAAGCCTCTACCACCTTCTTTACACCTTCTGTCTCGTCATAGACTATGTATCCGCCGGTCTTGAGACCTGCTTCCTTAAGAGGCACGGAAGTATAGCTATGCAGGTCTCTGCCTGCTGCTGCCAGCTGTATGGCTGCTGTACAGGCCACAGACGTGGAGTCCAGACCACAGCTCAGCTCTGTAGCTATAGGGTCGGTGCTTCTTAAGATCTCTTTCATAATGGTATGCATGGTCTCTCTTACCATAGCCTCACTCTTTTTGGGCGTGATACTCTTATCTACCTTGTATACCTTCTCCGGCTCATAGTAAGTCGTGATATCTGCTACAGCTGTATCGCCTGTGAGACCTACTGTCACGCAGCTGCCGGATACTATCTTGTACACTCCTTCTATGGCTGTCTCCCGTGGCTCTGTGATCATTGAAGGACCACGCAGTGATATCTCATCTACGAGCCAGCGCTCGTTTTTCTTATATTTAAGACCGCTGTTGCGTAGGAGGGGATACAGCATAGTGGAAAAATGCACCTGACTGCCCTGTACCGTATAAAAGATACAGCGCTGGGCAAAACGATCATTGGATATGATTACTTCATTCGCTGCCTTATCATAAATGACAAAAGAATAAATGCCCTGAAGATGACAAACTATATCCTTTTTCCATTTTTTCCAGGCCGCCAGTATCACAGCCCCATCCGCAGTATCCAGGGGGAGCCCCAGTTCTTCCTTAAGCTCAATATGATTGTCCAGGACTACGTCTGCTGTCAGCAGCACTTCACTATCCTCATAAGGCAGTACATCTCTCGCTGCCTCCGGGGTAAAGTACTGATGGGCGCAGCCCATAAAAGCAGGCCCGGATACTATATCATCCACTCTCTCTACTGCATACTCTGAATATTCCTTTTTATACTTTTCTGCCGGGGCGGAAAAGTCACTTGTGTTTTTTAGATCTACAGCACCATATATCGCTGACATGAAAAACTACCCCTGTAATTTACTTTTTATAAACATATCCGGAAATGCTTTATCACTACTTTTTAGCTTACTATTAGTGTCAAAAATCTGACCCTTAAAGCCACAGTTGCCATATACATTATATTTCTTTCCCACAGTAGAGTCTGGTAAGAAATAATGGGTATAGCTACATAAAAACAAGCCGTCTTTTTTAAGATATGAATCCAGCTCTATTACCTGCTTGTCATACTTTTCATAAGGATAAATATTAGAAAGGTCTGTGATGCCGTTATTTTGCACATAATGTGGTGTACGTTCCAGTACTGCCATGGCCAGCACCATATCGTATGGACCATACTTTGCTATCTTTTTAGGAATGGACTTTATAAAAACAATCTTATTATCCAGCTTTCGCTTTTTACATATACGCAAGCTGTCAGCATTAATCTCAGCCCCTACAATGGTAGCCTCCGGAAAATACTGCCTAAGTGTCACTACTTCTTCGCCGGTGCAACAGCCATAGGAAAGGATTCTAATATCCGTTTTATTGATAGAATCAAAGTATTCCTTTGCAGCAGCAAATTCATTAGGATAACGATCCATAGCAGTATAACAGGTGGTCTGCTGAGTCCTTTTGGAATGAAAGAACTTCATCTTCACCATAGATCTGTACTTTCTGCTGGTAATAAATCGAAGAATCTTCTTAATTAGTCTGTATATCTTCATAACTATTTTTGCTATTATGTTATGTTTTTCCTGTTGTTTAATTTTGGTTTTAAGATTAGTAAGCATGATGGGTACCTTGGGGAGAACTAGTTTGTATGATACTTTTAATTAAATCATAGTATACGCTCAGAAGGTATTATTGTCAATTAATCAGGAATTTTGAAATAAGACGACTTCAATAGATTTTTTAAATAATGGCATTATAAACGTCATGCGCTGTCGTTAAAAACGGAGAAAAAACATATAAACATTTGAACCACATTGCCTATTTACATTGCTTACTTCACGATATATCATTAAGAGGTGGTGTAAAAACAGAAGACACAATAAATATAATTAATTAAGTGTATATTTATACTAAGTTTACACCTCGTGGGGGCAGAAAGTATATACTTTATATACTAACTTTTGGAGGGCAGTTTTATGAAAACATTTACAAAAAAAACACTTGCACTTGTTGTTATGGTTGCATGTTGCATCACTCTTTTACCGTTAAGATATGCTGATGCAGCCGAAAAAACTAAGGTCGCTTATCTGGCGCTGGGGGATAGCTTGACAGACTATGCGACATATGATGGTAAAGATTGGACTACTTATCCTGTATATGTAAAGGAAAAGCTGGAAAAATCTAAAAATGTTGAAATCGTTATTCATAATGATGCAAAAGGTGGCTATACTACGGATGATGTATTGTATCAGATTACTAATGATGCAAAAGTTATCGATGATATCAAAAAGGCCGATTTTATAACAATTTGCATTGGTGGTAATGATATAATTCATATGCTGGGTGAAGCATTATACAGAGCAGGCTATGACACTCCTGATTTGATTGGAAGTAAGAACAGAATCACAACTAGTAGCCCTGTATATAAAGCAGTTACCGATGCTTTAGGGAATTCTAAAAATGAGCTTCATGCAAAATATATAGCATCTACCAAGCAAAAAGCAAATGAAATCATATCTACTATAAAGAGCTTTAATCCTAACTGCAAAATAGCACTTACCAATGTTGGATATAATGATTTATATGGTGTATCCACTATGGCCAAAGTAGTTAATATGGATTTACTTACCTCCTACTCTTTCACCAGATCTGTAAAAACCGCAATAAATGAGATTCAACAGTATTATAAAGCTATAGCATCAGCAAATGCTAATGTCTACTACGTAGATCTTGATTCCTTATTTAACTATAGATATTTCCAATTTGATGATAAAGGCAATTTTGTAGACTTTCACCCCAATTATGATGGCCAGGTAAAGATGGCAGATTGCTTTATTAATGACTTTTGGAAGAAGGTAGATTTTAGCAAAGCAAAAGGAGCTTATACTACAGAGACATCTGTGGAGAATCCTTACTATAAGTTCACCGCTATTAATGATAGTACTCACTCTTTTGCTAATGCTGTTATAGGTGATGAAAATATTCTTACCTTGGATGCAAAAGGAATAGGCAGTAAGTTATATTGTAGTAGTGACACTGACTCAAGGAGCTTCGAGTTAAAAATGAAACCTGCTAAAGCTGCTGGAGTTATAACCGGACTCTCTTTTTGGGATACTTCCAATGCCTCTGAAGTTCTTATAAGATTTGAAGGAACTAATACTACAAAGCTTGTTGTGTGCTCCGGTGGTAATGGGAAGTACGTTTCCAAGTCACTTAGCCTAGGATTTGATGCCTCATTAGCTGAGCATAAGTATAATGTAGCGTTTGATAATAATAAAGTTAATATTATTGTTGATGACAAGAATATTGGATCTTTAGATATCACTTCAGTGACATCTCCTGTTTCCCAAGTTACACCAATTATATTTATTGAAAAAGCTGACTGGACAGGCAAATTTGCAGGTACACCTGTAAGCAGTGTTTTTTCAGAGTTTGTAAAATAAATACTATTTATTACTTGCCCCTTTGAAAATAATTCAAAGGGGCATTTTTTATACTAAGGTGTTGCTATTAAACTTTTTACGGGATACTACTGTCTTGAATAAATAATAAATTAGTATGGCAATAATAAATGAAATAATAATGCTAATTACAAAGCCAATTTGATTGCTGTAGTCACTGTTAATTTTAAATAAATAGTTAATCCAGTTCAAGATTGGCTGATGAACTAAATACATTTCAAGTGAAATAGCTGCCAAGCCATTTATTATTCTATTATTTAATAGCTTAGATAAAATGACAGGTTCAAAAGATAATGCATATATT
>JAZUFN010000168.1:0-7958 GCA_045640725.1 Lachnospiraceae bacterium | reverse complement strand
AGATGCCGGTGGCATCTGTTAGGCGCGGACCGAGCGTAGGAATACGAAGCCAGAATGGCGCGCGTATTCCGGTGTCGCGAGACCAAATCCCCCTCCCCGGCAGGGTATGCGAACAAGTGCAAGCACTTGTTCGACTGATGTCGCAAGGGATCCGGCTGCTGAGCAGCCACCTTGCGACAGCGCCCGCAGTGCCTATCCACATCCATATGGAAGTTGACAGAGGGACGTTTCTCAGCGTCAACTTCCTTTTACTTAATGGTAGCCGCAACTTAACGATTATTTATAAGTTTTATAAGACAGAATTGATTGCAAAATCCGGCCATAGCAGATATACTTTTACATAGATTCGGACAATAGTCCTTAATATGAAAGGAAAACGTATGGGCGGATTTTTTGGCGTTGCATCTAAAGAAGATTGTGTATTTGATTTATTTTTCGGTGTTGACTACCATTCTCATCTGGGTACCAGAAGAGGCGGTATGGCGGTTCTTGGAGAAAACGGTTTTAATCGTGCTATCCATAATATCGAGAATGCTCCGTTCCGTACCAAATTCGACAAAGAAGTGCAGAATATGAAGGGCCACTACGGTATCGGTTGTATTTCCGATTTTGAGCCACAGCCCCTGACTGTACGTTCTCATCACGGCACCTATGCCCTTACTACAGTTTCTAAGATAAATAATGTTGAACAGCTGGTGGAGCAGGTGTTTACCACCGGTCAGTCTCACTTCCTTGAAATGAGCGGCGGTGACATCAATGCTACAGAGCTGGTGGCAGCACTTATCAATCAGAAGGACAATCTGATTGAAGGTATCAGCTATGCGCTGGATATGATTGAAGGTTCCCTTTCTCTGCTTCTTTTAAATGAAAACGGTATCTATGCAGCCCGTGACAATAAAGGCAGAACTCCGGTGGTAATCGGCAGAAAAGATGGTGCTTTTTGCGCAGCTTTTGAGAATTTTTCCTTTAAAAATCTTGGCTATAAACCTTACAAAGAGCTGGGCCCCGGAGAAATCGTGGCACTTACGGCAGATAATTGTGTTACACTGAGAAAGCCCGGTACAGACATGAAGATTTGTACCTTCCTTTGGATTTACTACGGCTATCCCAGCAGTTCTTATGAAGGCATCAGCGTAGAAAAAATGCGTTACGAATGTGGAAAGCGCATGGCCAGACGCGATAACGTAAAGCCTGACATTGTTGCAGGTGTACCGGATTCAGGTACGGCTCACGCTGTAGGCTATGCTAACGAGTCAGGGGTACCATTCTCCAGACCGTTTATCAAGTATACGCCTACCTGGCCACGTTCATTTATGCCCACTATCCAGAGCCAGAGAAACTTAATCGCCAAAATGAAGCTTCTTGCTGTTGATGACCTTATTGAGAATCAGAGCATGCTGCTTATTGATGACAGTATCGTACGTGGCACGCAGCTTCGTGAAACTACAGAATTTTTGTACGAAAGTGGTGCAAAGGAAGTGCATATCAGACCTGCTTGTCCTCCACTTCTTTACGGCTGCAAATACCTGAATTTCTCCAGATCCACCAGTGAAATGGAGCTTATTACCAGACGTGTTATTGCTCGCCTGGAAAATGGTAACGTGACAGATGAAATCCTGAAAGAGTACTCTGACCCTGACTCTGAGAAATATGAGCAGATGGTAGAGGAGATCAGAAAAGAGCTTCACTTTACCAGCCTTCGCTTCAACAGACTTGACGATATGCTTGATGCTGTAGGCATTGATAAATGTAAAATGTGCACTTACTGCTGGAACGGACAGGAGTAAGATAAAGGGAGTGATTGGGCCGACCATAGTGGGGCCCGGTCACTCTTTTGTTTTAAACGCTCTTTAAAATTACACAAATTAGTAGTATAATAGCCGAAATAAATAATACTGACTTTGGGGAAAGAGGACAGAATATGCGAAGAAAGTCTTTACAATTGCTGGCAGCAGCGTCTTTGATGACGGGAAGCTTATTGTTTACAGCTTGTGGCAGTTCAGAGCCCGGTGTTTCAGATAAAGCAGAGACTACCAATAAGACAGAAACCACTAAAGTACCTGATGAGAATACGAGACTTCCGGGTATCTTTACTGACGGTAAAAAAGAAGATAATCAGGAAAATAAGGAGAACAATACCAATCCTGTTCCATCAGATTCTAATGAAAATAAAGATGATGAACAGATGGTTAAAAATGAAGGTACAGTAGTAACAGAGGTTGCAGCCAGGTATATCAGATACCACTCTTTGGTAGAAATCCCTAAAAATACGGTGAGCTGCGTCACATCAGAAGAGGATCTTAAAAAATACTATGATGCCATGACTTCATGGGCTGATTTCCGTGGTAGTTTTGGAGGCGACAGCCTTACAGATGGACTCAAGGAGTATGATGAGGCCTTTTTCGTGGACAAAGACCTGATTATAGTGAATATTACAGAAGGCTCCGGCTCTGTCAGCCATAAGGTTTTTGGCATAGAGTACGGGACTGATGCGGAGACGGGAAAGAGGAGTCTTACACCTGTGATTAAGAGAAATGTGCCGGAGATAGCCACAGATGATATGGCATACAGACAGATTCTTATCGCTGTTGACAAGGCATATAAGTCAGCAGAATGCCGGTTGAATTTGCCTGCAGATTTTCCGGGAGTTGAAGCAGCAGATAGAGTAAACAAATAAGGAGATTATGATGAAAAAGAAGCTTTTTGCTCTGGGTTTAGCCTTGGCACTTATTTTCCAGACCGTACCCAATAATGCCATGGCCACTGAAGTGGGTGATGGTACAGGCGTCAACATTGGCATTACAGTAGACAACAGCTATGATGACAGCTCTGTTAGCGTTGTGGGTAAGCTTATTATAAAAAACAAAAATACTGGGGATATCCTGTATCAGGAGGATATTTATCCCAATGTAGATGCATCAGTGGTGGTTACGGTAAACAATGTGGCTGATCTGGTGGCCCAATACATAAGTCAGGTAGGAGAGCGAGCAGCGCAGAAGGCGCTGGATTATATAGATGCGGATAATATGCCGGAAAGTATTGTGGAAGGTGATAGTACGCCGCATGATAATCGTACCTATAAAAATGTGGGCGTAGGAACAGACAACATGCATATGGAGGTGGACGGAACGTTTGGATATACAGCGGAGTACACCATTACACTGGAGGTGCTAACTGATAAAGATGCAGTGGATATTATTCCTGACAATTCTGATCAGCCTCAGCCTACATATGCTCCTCTTCCCGAGCTGGATGAGGCGAAAGGCTTAGGAATAGTGCCCATAATTATCATTACGGTAATAATTACCCTTCTTGTAGCAGCAGCTCTTACTTTTTACTTTTTAAAAAGAAAAGAGAATAAATAAACTGGATGGTGAAAAATGACGGTTAAAGTATCATCTTTAAAATCATTGCTTCGACACTCCGATACTTTTGTTCAGGAGAAAAATTCATTTATTTCCGATATAGAAAAGTCTTTGGGAGAGTGGTTACAGTTTGCGGAGCTTACCGATTATGACTGTGATCTGAAGCTTATATTTGTGGAGACCGGTGGCTCGGAAGGCTTGTTTTTGGAAGCTTTGGAGGAGCTGCGGGAGCCTTATTATCTGCTGACCAATGGCGGCAATAATTCGTTGGCAGCTTCTTTGGAGATTATGACCTGGATATGCCAAAATGGCAAAAAGGGTGAGATACTTCATGGAGATGCCGCATATATTGCGGGCAGAATCAAAGAGCTGGCCTTGGTGGCCGGAGCTAAGCGTAAGCTTGCCGGCAGTAGGCTGGGAGTAATAGGGAATCCTTCAGACTGGCTTATAGCCTCTGTTCCGGACTATCTTAAAGTAAAAGAAAAGCTGGGAGTAGAGCTGGTAGACCTGTCCCTGGAAAAGTTCAGGGAAAAAGCTATAGCCATGCCGGAGCCTCAGTCCCCATCCAATTGGAACCTTAGAGCATTGCAGCAGATGGAAATGAAGAAGGCGGAAGGTATCAGGGCGGTAATGGATGAAGTCATTGCCGAAAATGATCTGAAGGGACTTACTATCAGATGCTTTGATCTGCTGGGACCAACAGGCACTACAGGGTGCCTTGGACTTTCCCATCTGAATGACACGGGATTTATCGGAGCTTGCGAGGGTGATATAGCCACCATGCTTACCATGCACGTGGTACGATGCCTTACCGGACAGAGCTCTTTTCAGGCCAATCCCTCCAGAATCGATACGGAGAATAATCTCATTACTTTTGCTCATTGTACCGTACCCACAGATATGCTTCGTGACTTCAGGCTGGACACTCATTTTGAAAGTGGTACCGGTGTGGCTATTGCAGGAGAAATGAGAAAAGAAAAGGTTACTGTTTTTCGTATGAGCAGTAATATCCGTGATTTTTACGTGACCACAGGCACTATTATTGAGACACCTCATGAGAAAAATCTTTGCCGTACCCAGATTGTAGTAAGGATGGATGGTGATGTGACGGAACTGTTAAAAAATCCCTGTGGCAACCATCATGTTATTTTCTACGGAGACCACAAAAGAGAAGTGGAGACACTGATGAAGGAGCTTTTAGGCTGATGGACAAATATCTGATTAAAAATACCACAAAGCAGGAACGCATTGAGCTTATCAGGTCCTGGATACCTGAGGACGAGGTGATGGATGGTAGCGATGATGTGGATCTCTGGGAGCTGTACAGAGATTACATAGATGGGAAAAAAGAGATAGCAGAGTGCAATGCAGCTTTTTCCTGCGAATATTTGACAGAAGAGGAATAATAGCAAAACGAATTAACGTGGCAGTCCCCAAAGCTGGGGGTGCCCGTTTTTTTCTTGCAAAAACATTGTGGTTATGGCATAATTAATAAGTTAAAGTAGGTTTATTATGGCCTACTGAGAGAAGAGGACATATTATGAGAATAGGAACAGGTTACGATGTTCATAAATTGGTTGAAGACAGAGCACTTATTTTAGGAGGAGTTACCATCCCCTATGAAAAGGGCCTGTTAGGTCACTCTGATGCAGATGTACTTTTGCATGCCATTATGGATGCATTGCTGGGGGCAGCTGCATTGGGGGATATAGGCAAACATTTTCCGGATACCGATCAAAAGTATAAGGGCATTTCCAGCCTGGCACTTCTGTCAGAAGTAAAGGGACTCCTGGAGCAGGAGCTTTATATAGTGGAGAATATTGATGCCACTATTATCTGTCAGCGCCCCAAGCTTTTGCCCTTTATACCGGAGATGAAGAAAAATGTGGCTGAGACACTGGGCTTGGATGAGAGCCAGGTCAATATTAAAGCCACCACAGAAGAGGGACTGGGTTTTACAGGTGCAGGTCTTGGTATCGCAGCTCAGGCTGTATGCCTTTTGGAAAATGTCCGAGATATGGGCTATGGTCCGGGTGCTTCAGGGCTTTACTCCTTTGAAAGTAACGGAGAGATGGCAGGCAGTAACATGAATGCCAGACAGTGCGGAGGCTGTCCTAATTGTTGTAGCGGGAGTCAAGATTAACCCTATGACAATTTGAAAGGAGTTTTCGACTAAAATAATGGGCTATATAAAATTTATTAAAGAAGAGATGCAGGTTATAATGGAGCGGGACCCTGCCATAAAATCCTGCTGGGAGGTGCTTTTGTACCCTTCCTTTAAGGCTATTCTTCGTCATCGTCGTGCGCATTTTCTCTATGAGCATAAGATGTTCTTTCTGGCCAGATGGTACTCTCAGCGTACAGCAAGAAAGACCGGCATAGAGATACATCCGGGAGCTACCATAGGAAAAGGCCTGTTTATCGACCATGGTAATGGGGTAATAATAGGAGAGACTACAGTTATAGGAGACAACGTAACCCTGTATCAGGGAGTTACATTGGGAGGTACAGGTAAAGAGCAAGGCAAGCGACATCCTACTATCGGCAACAATGTTATGATTTCCGCAGGCGCCAAGGTATTAGGCAGCTTTACCGTAGGAGATAATTCCAAAATCGGTGCCGGCTCAGTAGTACTGTCCGAGGTGCCCCCGAATTCCACTGTAGTAGGCGTTCCGGGACGAGTTGTTAAGCGCGATAATGTGCGTATTCCCAGAGAAGATATGGACCAGGTACATCTGCCGGATCCTGTTATGAATGATATAGAAGCCTTGAAAAAAGAGGTTGTTGAGCTTAGGCAAATAATTAAAGGCCTCACCAATAATTAAAGAAAAGGAAATATGAAAATGGAAAATAAGGTTCAGCTTTTTAATACACTTACAAGAAAAGTGGAAAAAATAGTACCTAATGTAGACGGCAAGATAGCTATGTATACCTGCGGTCCTACAGTTTATCACTTTGCACATATTGGTAATCTCAGATCCTATATCTGTGAGGATATTCTGGAAAAAACCCTGCGTTTTGTAGGCTATGATGTGAAGCGTGTCATGAATATCACCGACGTTGGACATCTTTCCTCTGATGCAGATACAGGTGAGGACAAGATGCTTAAAGGCGCAAAGCGTGAGAATAAGACTGTTATGGAGATAGCAAAGTTCTATACAGACGCTTTCATGCAGGACTGCGCAGACCTTAACATCAAGCGCCCGGATGTAGTGGAGCCTGCTACCAACTGTATCGATGAGTTTATTCATATGGTTCAGGTCCTTTTGGAAAAAGGCTTTGCCTATGTTGCCGGAGACAATGTATATTTTGACACATCGAAGCTTAAGGAATACTACGTTTTTGGTAATCAGAGCGAAGAAGAGCTGATGGTAGGCGTTCGTGACGATGTTACAGAGGATACCAATAAAAGAAACAAAAATGATTTTGTACTGTGGTTTACCAAGTCCAAATTTGAAGATCAGGCTCTTAAATGGGACAGCCCTTGGGGAGTAGGCTATCCGGGCTGGCATATAGAGTGCTCCTGCATTTCCATGAAGCACCTGGGTGAGTATATGGATATTCATTGTGGTGGTGTAGACAATATGTTCCCTCACCATACCAATGAGATTGCTCAGTCTGAGAGCTATCTGGGCCATAAGTGGTGCAATTGCTGGTTCCATGTACACCACTTAAATGACCGTACCGGCAAGATGAGTAAGTCCAAGGGAGCCTTCCTCACTGTATCCGTACTTAAGGAAAATGGCTTTGACCCTATGATTTACAGAATGTTCTGCCTGCAGTCCCACTACAGAAAGCCTTTGGAATTTTCTTATGAGGCCCTTTCCAATGTTCAGTCAGCATATGATAAGCTGGTTAAGCGTGTGAATGAGCTTCAGAAAGAGGCAGAGAAGATTGGCATAGGCGTAAGTGACATTTTATCCGCTTCAGCAGCAGTAGAAAAAGCCCGCCGAGCAGCAGTAAATGCAGGCACTGCCAACGATGATACAGAGAAAATGACAGCAGCCCTTGAAGGTGCTACAGATATAGCCTTTGATAAAACAGCTTATATGACCTGGGTCAATACCTTTGCTGATGCTATGGCTAATGATGTGAATTCCTCCATGGGAATTACCGTTTTATACGATGCGCTTAAGGCAGATGTTGATTCCATGACCAAGCTCCTTATTGTAGCAGCTTTCGATTATGTACTTTCCCTGAATCTGGTGGCAGAGCGAGCCGGTGAAAAAGCTGCGGTAGATGCTGATTTTGAGGCTTTTGTTCTGGCCAAGATTAGCGAGCGTAAGGCTGCCAAGATGGAAAAGGACTTTGCCAAAGCAGATGCAATCCGTGCTGAGCTTTTGGAAAAGGGTGTGGCTATTAAGGATACCCGTGAAGGTACAGTATGGGAGCTGGTATAAGAAGGATAATTCATGATAGAAGAGTTATATAAAAAATTTAATCTGGAGTTTTCCGATATTACTCAGTATCCGCCTCTGGATCTGGCTTATATAGGGGACTGTGTATATGAGCTGTGTATCCGTACCTGCCTCCTGGCGGAGGGAGCACAGTCGGTAGACAAGCTTAATCGCAAGGCCTCCAATCTGGCAAAAG
>JAZUFN010000167.1:0-13331 GCA_045640725.1 Lachnospiraceae bacterium | reverse complement strand
TGTAAATAGAATCAGGAAGGTAATGGATAGGGCTACACAGGGTGAAAAGCTCACAATAGGCTTTATAGGCGGTAGTATTACCCAGGGCTCTGTGGCTACAGAGCCTTCGAGATGCTATGCACATAGAGTTTATCAGTGGTTTACAGACAATTTCCCCAAAGCCGAATTTACCTATGTTAATGCAGGCATTGGTGGCACCACATCACATTTTGGTGTTGCCAGATGTGAAGATGATTTGCTTAAGTATAATCCGGATTTTGTTATTACAGAATTTTCGGTAAACGATGATAATTCTTTATTTTACAGGGAGACCTATGAGGGACTTTTGCGCCGCATCTATATGCATGAAAGTAAACCGGCAGTATTGATACTAAGCAATGTTTTTTATGACTCCGGTACCAATGCGCAGGATCAGCATCAGGTGCTGGGGCAGTATTATCACATTCCCTGTCTCTCCATGAAGCCCAGTATTTATCAGAGTGTGGTATCCGGCGCTATTCCTGTGCGTGACATCACTCCTGATGACCTCCATCCCAACGATAAAGGACATGAGCTGCTGACGAGACTGGTAACATATTTCCTGGATCGTGTTCAGACCGGTATTATTAAGCCTATGGAAAATAATGATGGTGGCGACTGTGATAGCTGTAAACATCCTTGCAAGCCTGTAATGCCCAATCCTGTGACAGAAAATGCATATGAGAAGGCCTACAGACTCAGGGCAGGTAGCGAAAGCATTATGAAGGGCTTTGTCTGTGACACCGATATGCAGCAACACATTACCGATACCTTTAAAAATGGTTTTATAGGCAGAGAGAATGGAGATTTTGTAGAGTTCAAGGTGACTGCTACAGAGATAGCTGCTCAGTATAGAAAGAGTATGAAGCATCCTGCCTGTGTGGCAAGAGTAACAGTAGATGGTGGCAACGAAATCATTCTGGATGGCAATTTCAATGAGACCTGGGGAGACAAGACAGAGATAACCCTTTGCTTAGTACATGGTGAGAGAAAAGAACACACCATCAGAGTGGAGATAGTAGACGGAGGCCTGGATAAAGTACCTTTTTATCTGGTATCCATGATAGTGGCATAAGACTTTTGGGGGACTTGACATGAGCAACAAAGACAGATTTCCTGTAAGTATTGATATGAAGGACCGGCGTCTCGCCTATGAAGGGCGTATAGACATGGACTGGTACGAAGGCCCATGTTTTGTATATCCCTGTAGCAATGTGAAGATACGATTTAAGGGCACCGGTCTGGCCATAGCATTGACCAATCACAGGGCCTGTTACAGTACCTATATCGGTACAATAGTGGATGGACGCCAGGACAGAATATGTGTATATGATGTAGCTACTGCGGACAATACATTCTCCTATCATTATGAAAAGGACAAGGGGGAAGAGTATGGTAATGGTCGACTGTTTGTAGTATGCGAAGGCTTAGAGGATACAGAGCATGAAGTAATGATATTTAAGAGAATGGACTGCGCGCAGGTCTATGCCATCAGCGGTATTTTCCTGAATGATGGAGCAGAACTTCTTTCAGCAACACCTCATTACGATATGAAGCTGGAATTTTACGGAGATTCCGTAACAGCAGGAGAGGTGACAGAGGCTGTGGATTATGTGGGCAAAAGTGATCCCCGGCATAACGGTGAGTATTCCAATGCCTGGTGTGGCTATGCCTGGCAGACAGCCAGAATGCTGAATGCTGAGATTCATGATATAGCGCAGGGCGGCATTTCTTTACTTGATGACACCGGTTGGTTCGCAGGACCGGATTATAAGGGTATCTTCAATATGTATGATCGTATCCAGTATCATCCGGATCTTGGAGTTACCAAAAGGTGGGATTTCAGCCTTTACCAGCCTGATGTGGTAGTGATAGCCATAGGTCAGAATGATGCCCACCCTGTGGATTATATGAAAGAGGATTTTGATGGAGAAAAAGCCGCTTTTTGGAAAGCGTCCTATAAGTACTTTATAGAGCTTATCAGGAAAAGAAGGCCCAATGCGCATATTATTCTGACTACTACAATTCTTATGCATGATCCTGCCTGGGACAGGGCTATTGACGAAGTATGTACAGACCTTCGAAGAAGCGATGAAAAGATATATCACTTTATGTATAAGCGTAATGGTACAGGCACGCCGGGGCACATCAGAACACCTGAAGCTACGGAGATGGCAAGGGAATTATCGTCTTTTATACTACAATTATAAAAAAAGTATTAAAAAACCCTTGGAAAGCCCTAAAATCAGCTATTTCTGACGTTTTTGCCTTGACAAACATTTTTATATTCGATATAAAGGATATAGCGTTGGGGCTAACAAAAAGCACACGTATCTCAGATTTTATCTGAAGAAAGTAAAAATTAAATCCTAAGAGGAGGAATTTTTAATGAACAAGACAGAATTAGTTGCAGCAATTGCTGAGCAGGCTGGTATCACAAAGAAGGACGCAGATAAGGCTCTTAAGGCATTCATCGACGTTACAACAGCACAGCTCAAGAAGGAAGAGAAGATTCAGCTTGTAGGCTTCGGTACATTTGAAGTTTCTAAGAGACCAGCTAGAAAGGGCCGCAATCCTCAGACAAAGCAGGAGATCAAGATCCCAGCATCAAAGGCTCCTAAGTTCAAGGCAGGCAAGGCTCTTAAGGATGCTGTAAACACTCCTAAAAAGGCTGCTACAAAGAAGAAATAAATAATAATCGGATTAACCGGAGAACCGTGGTCAAGGGCCACGGTTTTTTTTGCACCTCATTAATATTCTACTAAGGCGTCACCGGGGCCTGCTCCAATCGTTAGATTTTGGGTCTAACTTTTGGGGGTCGGTTCACCCGGCGAATATTTTATTGTTTATATATTTATATTATACCGTAAAAATGCTACAATACTATAAATATGGACATTATTTTTAAAAGAGGAACAATATGAGGCTGGATAAATATTTAAAGGTATCAAGAATAATTAAGAGAAGAACCATAGCCAACGAGGCTTGTGATGCGGGGCGTGTCACCATTAACGGTAAGGTGGCCAAAGCCTCCTCAGAGGTTAAGGTGGGAGATGTGATAGAAGTTGTCTTTGGCACAAAGAATGTAAAAGCTGAGGTCTTAGCTATAGAAGAGACCAGTAAGAAGGACGAAGCAAAGGAACTTTTCAGATATATTTAGAGAGTGCCTGCACTTGAAAAAGGAGAGAGAAATGAAATACGTTATAGCATCTGACATTCATGGCTCAGCAAAGTATTGCAGAGAGCTGATGGAGAGATTTAAAGAGGAGAAGGCTGATAAGCTTTTGCTACTGGGGGATATTCTGTATCATGGTCCCAGAAATGCCCTGCCTGCAGAGTATTCCTGCCCTGATGTAGTGGCTATGTTGAATCCAATAAAAGATAAGATATTGGCAGTACGTGGCAATTGCGACGCAGAAGTGGATCAGATGGTGCTGGAATTCCCATGTATGGCTGATTATTCAATATTATCGGTAGAAGGCAAGTCCGGTGAGCGTACAATCTTTGTTACCCATGGCCATCTGTTCAATGAGGAAAATGTGCCACCTCATAGCGAGGGTACTATCCTGCTGCACGGTCATACTCATGTGCCTGTTTGCAGAGCACACGAAGATTATGTGTATATCAATCCGGGCTCGGTATCTATACCAAAAGAGGATAGCTGCCACAGCTATATATCCATGGATGCCGGTAAAATGGAATGGAAGAATGTAGAGACAGGGGAAGTCTATATGACTTACGACCTGTAAATGGAAGAGTGACTATTATGGCAGATAAAGTCGCAATTAAAAAAAGAAAGAACAGAAGTGGCTTGTTTATAGTGGCAGTATTTATACTGGTTTTGGGAGGCAGTCTTTTTTACAGAGAACAGGCTCTTTTAAAACAGAAAAAAGCGCTTGAAAGCAAGTATAATGAACTTAGTTCTAAATATGAGGACGAAGTGGAAAGGGCCAAAGAGCTGGCCAATAAGCAGGCATATATGCAAACTCTTAAGTATGTAGAGGATGTAGCCAGAGAAAAATTGGGCCTGGTATATAAAGGCGAGATAGTATTTAGGGAAGACGATGGTACAAAGACTAATCCGTGATTTTTGCATAAAGAATACGCTTTTGGAAGAGGGCGACAAGGTGCTGTTGGGCTTATCCGGCGGCGCTGATTCGGTATGCCTTCTTTTTGCATTATTGGAGATGCAAAAGGAGTATAAGCTTACCATCTCAGCTGTGCATGTGAATCATGGTATTAGGGGTAGTGAGGCTGACAGGGACGAAGAGTTTTGCAGAAAGCTCTGCCTGTCCTACGGGGTGGATTTTATAGCTCGACACATCAATGTACCCGACTTGGCAGCGGAAACAGGCGATAGCCTGGAGGAGGCCGGACGAAAGGCCAGATATCAGCTTTTTAACAGCATTGCTGAGGATAAGGGTTATAATAAAATAGCCGTAGCTCATCATAAAAACGATCAGGCAGAGACTGTGCTTTTCCAAATGGTACGGGGAAGCAGGATTACAGGACTGGCCGGAATAAAGCCTAAGAACGGCAATATTATTCGACCGCTCTTGTGTCTGGAAAAAAAGGAAATACTGGAGTATCTGAATCAGAATGGTTATGATTTTGTAACTGATTCCACCAATCTGGAAAATGATGCATCCAGAAATGTTCTAAGAAACGAAGTGATGCCGAGGCTTTTGGATATTCAGCCCGGGGCGATAGAGCATATCTGCGATGTTGCAGATTATATGAGACGAGTAGATGATTACCTGGAAAAAGAGGCGGGGAAGCTGTATGATACAGCAGTACGCTGTGAGGCTGACAGAACCATAGTCAGTATAAAAGACCTGAGGGAGGCAGACAGCCTGTTGGCAGAAAGAGTGCTGTATATGGTGCTCTGTAGTATGTCGGGCCGCAAGAAGGATATCACTCACAGACATGTGGAAAGTGCTCTGGCACTTATGGATATGCAGACCGGAGCGAAGCAGGATTTTAAGTATGGTATAAGTGGGCAAAAAGCCTTTGTAAGTCTTATATTTACCGGGAAAAATAAATTTGACATTGACGATACAAACAGTGATAATACTAGCCATGCAAAACCTTGCTTTTCCACGGAACTGGTGGCAAGAACTAATGGTGAAAGCACTTCTGATTTTATAAAAAGGGCCGGAGGATTTGGTGAGCAGGGAAGGCGGAAATTGCTGGATATGGAGGCCGTGAAGGGTGCCTATCCCGATTTTTTTAAGGATGGTATTATATGCAGACAGGCTAGGCCTACTGACTATATTGCAGTATATAAAGATGGCAGAAAGAAGAAGGTTTTTGACCTTTTAATGGAGTCCAAGATACCGACGGGAGACAGAAGCAGCTGTCAAGTAGTGGCGTTTGAAGACGAAGTATTTGTTATCCAAGGTATGAGGGGCTGCGAAGCATACAGAGTGACTGATGAAACAAGAGAAATTCTTGTAATCAATATATAGAAAAAAGGAGCGTATTATGGCAGACAAGATTTCAGTAATGATTTCTGAAGAGGAAATTCAAAAGAGAGTAAAGGAAATGGCGGCGCAGATAGATAAAGATTACGAAGGCGAGGAAGTCCTTCTTATTTGTATTCTTAAGGGAAGTATTTTCTTCACCACAGAGCTGGCTAAGAATCTTACCATTCCTGTTACTTTTGATTTTATGTCGGTATCCAGCTATGGGGATGACACGGTTTCTTCAGGACGGGTAAAAATAGTTAAGGATCTGGATAATTCTATTGAAGGCAAGAATGTTATTGTAGTAGAGGATATAGTAGACTCCGGAAGAACATTGGCTCACCTTCTTGCACTTCTAAAGGTGCGTAATCCTAAAAGTATCAAGCTGTGTACCCTGTTGGACAAGCCTGACAGGCGCGAGGTGCCTGTAGAGGTAGAATATACAGGCTTTAAGATTCCGGATGCATTTGTTATCGGATACGGCTTGGATTATAAGCAGATGTACAGAAATCTGCCTTACGTGGGGGTACTTGAACAGTGAAAAGATTCGGAAGAACATTTGGACTTTACGCGATTATCATGCTCATTGTAATTCTGATACTCTGGCTGGCACAGGTAATGGCCGGTGATGATGTCAGCTATCGCTACAATGATTACATGAAGGACTTGGAAAATGGTAATGTCACCTCTGTTACCATAAATCAAAATCAGCAGGTGCCTACCGGTAGTATTAAGGTGGTTCTGAAAGACGGAAGTACCAAGAAATTTTATGCATTGGACGTATATAAGATTTGGAAAACTACTCTGGACTATAAGATTGATCCTTATATTACCAATGTTAGGACACCTAATGTATTTTTGACCAATGTATTACCTTATATAGTTATAGTTATCATTCTCTTTATCTTTATGTCCGGCTTTTCAGCCCAGGCAGGAGCGGGCAATCAGAAAATGATGAATTTTGGCAGAAGCAGGGCTATTATGGTCAGTGCGGCTGATGCCAAGAAGATTAATTTCAGTAATGTAGCAGGTATTAATGAAGAAAAAGAAGAGCTGATGGAACTGGTGGATTTCCTTAAGGATCCCAGAAAATACATTGATTTGGGTGCACGTATCCCCAAGGGTGTTATTCTGGTAGGACCTCCCGGTACAGGTAAAACTCTTTTGGCAAAAGCAGTTGCAGGTGAAGCAGGGGTTCCTTTCTTCTCCATTTCAGGCTCTGACTTCGTAGAAATGTTTGTAGGTGTAGGTGCCTCCCGTGTACGTGATATGTTTGCGGAAGCCAAGAAAAATGCACCATGTATCGTATTTATCGATGAGATTGATGCTGTAGCCAGACGTCGTGGTGCCGGTATGGGCGGCGGTCATGATGAACGTGAGCAGACACTGAACCAGATGCTGGTAGAGATGGATGGATTCTCTGTAAATGAGGGTATCATCGTTATGGCGGCCACCAACCGCGTGGATATCCTGGATCCGGCTATAATGCGTCCGGGTCGTTTTGACAGGAAGGTATATGTAAACCGTCCGGACGTACAGGGAAGAGAAGATATTCTCAAAGTTCATATAAAGAACAAGCCTGTGGGGGATGACGTAAATCTTCATGATGTGGCTCGCACTACAGCAGGATTTACAGGGGCTGATCTGGAAAATCTCCTAAACGAAGCTGCTATTAATGCGGCTCGACAGGGCAATAAGTTCATTAGAGATGAGGATATCAAAAAAGCATTTATTAAAATCAGCATAGGTGTTGAAAAGAAGAGTAAAGTGATCTCTGAAAAGGAAAAGAAAATGACTGCTTATCACGAAGCCGGTCACGCTATTCTTTTCCACCTGCTTCCTGATATGGGGCCTGTATATACCGTGTCCATTATCCCTGCCGGTGGAGCCGGTGGATACACCATGCCTCTTCCTGAAAAGGATGAAATGTATATTACCAAAAATAAGATGCTCCAGCATATTGTAGTAGACTTTGGTGGCAGAGCTGCGGAAAAGCTGATTTTCGACGAAGAGACTACAGGGGCATCTCAGGATATAAAGCAAGCTACTCAGACCGCTCGGCAGATGGTCACCAGATATGGTTTTTCAGAGAAGCTGGGCCCGATCCTTTATGAGGCTGATGATGAAGAGGTCTTTGTAGGACGTGATTACGGCCATACAAAGACAGTTAGTGAAAAGACTCAGGACCTTATTGACGAAGAAGTGAAGAGAATTATTACCGAGTCCAACGAAAAGGCAGAAAAGATTCTTACGGAAAATATGGATATTCTCCACAAGTGTGCGGATCTGCTCCTGGAAAAGGAACGTATTACAAGAGAAGAGTTCGAGGCTCTGTTTGTTTAATGAATCCACTAAGAAGTTTTTATTCGGATGAGACTGAGCAGTTTCGCAGTCCGATGTTTGTTAATCCAAATGAAAATATTACGGTCAGACTCCGCTGCCCCAAGGCATTGGAGTCTGCTCCGGTACTTGTAAGTGATACTTTTGAGATGACTATGGAAAAGGAATCCGAGAGTAGTCGCTTTGATTACTATGCGTGTACATTTACTGTGGGAGATAGACGTATCAACTACGGTTTCAAGGCTTTTTATGAAGGCAGAATGTACTACTACGTGGCAGGAGGCATGAAGGATTACTTCGACTGGGGAGAGACCTTCAGCATCCTTCCTGGCTTTTATATACCTTCCTGGGCTATCGGTACAGTCATGTATCAGATATTTACTGACCGTTTTTACAATGGTCATAAGTCCAATGATGTAGTGCCAAATGAGTACTATTATGCAGGAAAAGCAGTGGAACAGGTATTTGACTGGAATGCACCTGTGGCAGATTTGGATGTGGGTAGATTTTACGGCGGTGACATATCCGGCATCAAGAGAAAGCTTGACTACCTGCAGGAACTGGGAGTAGAGGTTATTTATCTGAACCCGGTTTTTGTGTCACCATCCAATCATAAGTATGATTGTCAGGACTATGACCACGTAGACCCGCATCTCACGGTGATTACCAAAGATGTAGGAGATGAGGGGACGTATGGTAATAACAGATACGTTATCCGTACCACCTACGAAGAAAATCTTGAAGCCAGCAACAAGTATTTTGCAGATTTTTGCGATGAGGTCCATAAACGGGGGATGCGCATTATTCTTGATGGCGTTTTTAACCACTGTGGCTCCTTTAATAAATGGATGGACAAGGAAGGCTATTATTCTTCCAATACCGGTAGCGAGGCCGGAGCCTATAATTCAAAAGACAGCAGATATAGAAACTTTTTTAGATTCGCTAATCCTGAAGATAAAAATTCATATGAAGGCTGGTGGGGGTTTGATACTTTGCCAAAACTGAATTACGAAGATTCTGAAGAATTGTGCGATTATATATGCAAAATCGGACAGAAATGGGTGTCTGAACCTTACAAAGTCGATGGATGGAGACTGGATGTGGCAGCGGATCTGGGCCATAGCTCAGAGTTCAATCATTCTTTTTGGAAGAGGTTCAGAAAAGCTGTTCGTGAAGCCAATCCCGAGGCGGTTATTCTGGCAGAGCATTACGGAGATGCAGGACCTTGGCTGCAGGGGGATGAATGGGATACCATAATGAATTATGATGGCTTTATGGAGCCACTCACATGGTTCCTTACAGGTATGGAAAAACACTCGGATGAATTTAAGGAGTGGATGATAAACAATAATGAGGCCTTTCAAGGCCAGATGTTTAGGGCCAGCAGAGCTTTTTCACATGGCTCTATGTATGCAGCCATGAACCAGCTTTCAAATCATGATCATTCCCGCTTTTTGACTCGTACCAATCATGTGGCGGGCAGAGTACAGCATCTGGGGCCTGAGGCGGCTGAAAAGAATGTGGATAAGGCTGTGTTTGCAGAAGCAGTGGTGTTTCAGATGACCTGGCCCGGGAGTCCGACCATTTACTACGGCGATGAGGCGGGCCTTTGCGGATTTACCGATCCGGATAACAGGCGTACCTATCCGTGGGGCAGAGAGGATCAGTCGCTGATAGAGCTCCACAGGAATCTTACTGCTATAAGGCGATCTTGCCCTGTGCTCAGAAAGGGAGGGCTTTTGCCTATCTATTCTCAAAACGGCGTCATTTGTTTTGCAAGATATGACAAGACCAGTCTGGTAGTCACTATCTTAAACAATAATGACTGCGAGACAGAAGTGCCGGTAGACTTGGAGCCTTTGGACATGGACTTCCTGCGCTTGGTGCGAATGTATGCTACCGGTCGTGATGGCTTCAGTAATGAAACAGCGTTTTACTATTTGGATAATTATAAGGTTTCAATCTTTATGAAGCCGAAATCGACTATGATATTAAAGGGCTTTATCGAGTGAAATACGGGATTTTTCGGCGAAAAATAAATAAAACCTAAACCTTTTATCAACAAAGTGATGAGCCTATTGATGAATACACTTACCTATGTTAAATTTTTCATGGGTAAGTGTTTTTTTGCGCGCAGATTGCAATGCACGTGGTTTTAGAGATAAACACTGCTCGGCATTAATATGGGATGTGGAGAAACTATGAAACGGAATTCGGGGAATAGAAAAAAGAAGAGCAGAAAAGTTGTAGTCGTTATACTGTCTATATTGCTGGTAATTGCTTTGTGCTTCTGTGGTGAGGTTTTCCTAAGAAGAGAAGTGAGAAAAAATTGCGAGAAAGATATGGCGGAAGCTACCGTTCGCAACAGAAAAGAGGTAGTGGAAGAGCTAAGCCATAGAATCGTATACCTGGATATTTTATCCAAGCAGCTAAGCGGTATAATTGAAGAAAATACCAAGCTTACAGACATGGCTCTTATGAAGAAGGAAGCCAGTGCTTTGGATGTAGGCTTTTATTTTGACAGTGAAGATGTATTCTATTTGTCTGACGGTACCAAGGGCGTTTTTCAGGACGATATGATGCGTAAGAGCATATCTAACAGTAAATACGCTATCTTGTCGGTCAATGTTAAAGAGCTGGGTAACAAGACCTGTCTTGCTATAGTTTTGCCTATCTATGAAAAAGAAAAGGTATGTGGTATGGTCTTCGGATATTTCGATATGAAGGAATTTATCGAAATATTCTCCAGACCGGTATACGAAGACCATGGTTTTTCATTTCTGGCAGACAAAAACGGAAATATCATAGTGCCTGCCTCCGCCTTTTCGTCAATAGATGAAAATGGAGTTCTGCACATAGACGGTAATGATAATAGTGTGACATTAAAAGATATGATGCAGAATATCAGTGTAAACGGTGAGAGCAAGGTCGCTGAAAAGGCGACGGAACTGGGGGATTGCTTTGTATACGGTGTTGCACTGGAAGAATATACGGACCTGGCTGTCATAGCTCTGGTGGATACCGAAATAATCTATAAGAATACTACCAGAATATCAGTGGGAGTTACGGGACTTGCGGCTTTCATCGTATTGGCTCTCTTGATTCAGCTGATAGTAGTTCTTCGTAATGATCGAACAAAGAGGAAGGAGATAGCTGAGGCTATCAATTATGATGAGCTTACAGGTATACCCAATAAGCCCTATCATAAAGAGCAGTGTGAAGCTATCCTGAAAAAAAACAAGGGTAAATTTGCTTATGCAGTAGTAGATGTGGCGGATTTTACGGCAATTAATACTGCATGTGGATACAAATACGGCAATATGGTGCTTCAGAATATTGCAGAAGTGCTGACAGAGGAATTGGATAAAAACGAATGCTGCAGCCGCACCAGCGCAGATCATTTTGCTATCCTCTTTAAATATGATAATCAGGAAAGTCTGACCCAGAGAGTATACTCTATTTGCGAAAAAGCGGGTAGCCTTCCGGAAAGTGAAGCCGGTCAGAACAGCAAGATAAAGAAGCAAAACATTATTTTTAACTGTGGTATTTATCTTATTCAGAATAACAACGAAGACATTAACAGAATCCGCGCCAGAGCTAATACGGCGCGTAAGAATCTGAGAAAGAGCATCAATACTCAGATTAGTTTTTACAACGAAGATGATTTCCGCAAAAAGATGGAAAATCACGAGCTGGAAATGGATCTTTTGAAGGCAGTGGATAATAACGAGCTGGTAGTATTTTTTCAGCCCAAGTACGGAGCTGTGAGTGAAAAGATAACCGGTGCAGAGGCTCTGGTCAGATGGAATCATCCTACCAGAGGGATGATGGGGCCGAATACATTTATTCCGATTGCGGAGGCAGATGGCTTTGTAAAAAAAGTGGATTTCTTTGTATTTGAAACAGTGTGTAAGCAACTAAAGGAGTGGAAGAATAAGGGCTACAAAATGCTGCCTGTTTCTATTAATTTTTCCAGACTCCATCTGTACGATGAGGATTTTGTACAGGCGATGACGCTGATGGCTGACAAATACGGAGTAGAACATCAATATCTGGAAATAGAGCTTACTGAGACAGCAGACTTCAATGATATGAATGAGCTGTTAAACGTAATGTATCGTATTAAGGATGCCGGATTTGGCCTGGCTATGGATGATTTTGGCAGCGGATATTCGTCCCTGCAGCTGCTGATGAAAATGCCTACCGGCGTACTGAAAATGGATAAGAGCTTGATAGACGACTGTTCCAAGGATAACGAGGCAGATAATAAGATGGCTGCCGATATCATCTCTCTGGCCCAAGGCCGTGGGCACAGCGTTGTAGCTGAGGGCGTGGAGACTCAGGAACAGAAGGATATTCTTCGTGATGCAAATTGCGACATGATACAGGGCTATTACTATTCGAAACCTATTACAGTCGATGCCTTCGAGCGATTACTGGCAGAATAAAATGTGACAAGGGGAGGTATCTAATTGACACACTTTTTCGTATAAAAGTGTGTCAATTAGATACGTCCCCTTGTCACATTTGTGTCATTCAGATACGTCCCCATGCTTTCATGGTATTGAATTTAAATAACAGTAAGTAATATGCCCAGAAAATAAGCCTTATGAGAACATACATTACCAGTAGTGCCAGAGGGAGAGCTTTGGCGGGACCGTATTCCGGAGGAGTCTTTGTAACATTCTGATTCCAGATGAAAAGAAGCAAGGTCATAAGTATAAAATTGAAAGAATGTGCCTTACTGAAGCTTTCGGAATACTTGTATTTTTTACGCAGAAGAGGTAGAGGAAGCTGGTCTTCGGCAGAATCGGCAGGCAGCCTGTTTTTCAGAAGCCCATGCAGTACCAAAGGGACCACCAGGTCGAAAAGGCAGAGATACAGAGGGAGAGGATTGTAATATTTATTTACCGTAAACAGAATAAAAGTGGCAAAAAGCATAACAGCCTCTGTTCTGTCTGCTATAAGAACCCCTCTGAAGGCTGCGATTCGTAAAAGCAACCTGTCCATTTTCAGCAATTCTTCTTTTTTTTCTTTGCTGTCAGCCACGTCATTTCCTCCGATTTTTAATACTTTTATGATAGCAGATATGGGAGCGCTTGTCTAAGTTTCTTTTCTCAAAAGGTAAAGTTTTTTAAGATGGGAGCCGATAAAGAAGAATGAGAAAAACTATATCTGTTTCCTAAAAAATGTTGATATATTTTAAGAAATTGTTTATAATATTTTCAGCTGTATTTTTCGATAAATGAAGGGAAAATCGGGCTGAAAGGAGTAATAATATGTTTGGATATGATATTGGTATCGACCTTGGAACAGCTACTGTTCTGGTATATATAAAGGGTAAGGGCGTTGTGCTTACTGAGCCTTCTGTTGTGGCATTTGACCGCGACACAAATAAGATTCGTGCTATCGGTGAAGAGGCTCGTCGTATGATCGGACGTACTCCCGGTAACATTGTAGCCGTACGTCCTCTGCGTCACGGCGTTATTTCCGACTACACGGTTACAG
>JAZUFN010000166.1:0-20580 GCA_045640725.1 Lachnospiraceae bacterium | reverse complement strand
GCCTGATAGCGATATTCTTTTTTTGTAGTATCTGTATAGTTGTAATCAGAATTGAGTTTACAGCTGGATATTTCCGGCAATGCTACTGCCATTCTCATGATACGTTTGACTTCACTATTTAGTTGAGCAGCTTCGTACAAAGTAGGCCCATAGCTTTGAACAACAAGCATTGTAGATTCCACAAGGTCACGCTCGGAAGATCCAGTCCGTTCAACAATAACAAAACGCTTTGGATCTGGACCAACAGGATGCTCCGCTAAAGCCTCTATACCTTCTGGGAGATTTATATTCAAATAATTAATAATTGTTTCTTCTACCATAATTACCTCATCGCTTTAAGCAACGAATTATTCCCGTCGTCCCC
Organism: Lachnospiraceae bacterium; assembly: GCA_045640725.1. Taxonomy (GTDB): domain Bacteria; phylum Bacillota; class Clostridia; order Lachnospirales; family Lachnospiraceae; genus RGIG3528. Next base: position 20,216 of record JAZUFN010000166.1, on the reverse strand, counting down.
TACCACAGCAGCATTAACACGATTTTTACCAAACCAAACTTTCGTTTCAGCTTTTCCACCGGTCTTTGCTGCCATTGCCTCAGCCTGTTCCATGACTATCTGCTGCATTTCTCTGGACTTAAGAAGCTGTCGTCTGACTTCGCCTCTGTTCAAAACAATTTTGACTTTGTTTTTACTCATGATATTCAGCCTTTATAGTTTTATCCCAATCCAGAGGAGGATTTACGCATTTTTCTTCCAGCCCAATTGTTTTGCACTTGTGGCCTCTGACATATACGTAAGTGTTTTCCCATGAATTAGTATCACCTTTAGGAATGTGAAGTTTATACGTAATTAGCTTACCGCTCATATCTGTTGTACTTAATATATCCTGGGAGCCTAGTGTCTCCACTAGAACTCCCGGGATTTCAATCTCAGTCTCGGTATACGTAGGCTTTCTAAAGCCATCAATACCGCTTTGAACTCTTGAAAACAGCTTCACGCTTTCGGTTTTACACTTCAGAATTGCCATAAACGTCGAGCCCTCCAAAAATCTGCCCACCAAGACCAAGCTCTTTCCAGTCTGCTTTTGAAATGGATAGTCCACCTCCGGGAGTATAAAAAGTTCCGGATACGGTATATCCACCGGCACTCTCTGAAAACTGAGTAGCTGGAATTGCTTCTGCCATCTTCATTGCATTGATTACTGATTTACACACGATACTTTTTGCAACAGAAGCCAAATCTGCATCGGCTTCTGCCATATCATCGAAATTTTTACCTCTGCTTTTAGCTCGGTGTCTGATCTTGGCTGATGCATCATCTAAAAGCTGAGCTGCCATCGCTTGCTCTTCGATGTTTAGCGGTCTCCAAATAGTCTGCAGATCTGTCAATGTTGCGTATGTCATCATTCCACCACTTTCTTTTTCTTCTGAGGCTTTTCATCAACCTTCTTTTCATCAACGGGAGTAGGGGCCGATGTTTCCACCGGCTCCCAGTTTTTTCCCTTGATTGTGCAGGAGAAGTCCTGGATGATGCCTGTCTGCACGTTCTTATACAGCATATTAAGGCTGAATTACAGCAAATGCTGTAGGATCAACAGCTGCGCAGCCAATGTATACCTCTGCACGAAGATATACCTGATTGTGGCCCTTAAGGTCACCAGCTACAGGATCATTGTCAGGATTACCGTACTCGATTACTTCAAGCTCGATATCCTTTGCGTAGCCCCACTTGAAAGCTGAGAAATCACCGACAACAACCTTGTCTGTAGAGCCGAAAGCTACAGTGTTGTTAACATCAACAGGGACACCGTTGATATCAGAATTGGTGCTGCCCCATGCCTTGAAGTCAGGATATACCTTGTTGCCCTTTGTGGTCTCTACATTTGAGATTTCTGAAGCTGCTGCCTTGGAAACGATAATGCCGGTTACATCGTAATCGCCAAGAGCTGCAACAGCATCGTCAAGAGCTTCTGCAATTGTCTTGGAGCCCTGTGTGACAACGGAACCATCATCAATTTTGGATGTGATACCTGCTACAGGATTCTGAGTACGAGGATTGATACCGTGAATTCCAAGGATATCAACCGCTCTTGCGAGCTTGCTGGTGAAACCGTCTGAGAAATTCTCTACAATTCGAACTCTATCTTCCTCAGATGCATACAGGAACTCGTCTGATACACGAGCACCATACTCAAGCTTAATAGGGTTTACGGACACAGGAGCAACTGTCACACCGCCGTGCTCTTTGGCCTCGTTTTCGCCTACTACACCCAGCTCCTTATCCATGGAGAAAGTGAAAATCTTATTACCGGTAAATGCGATAGGCATCTGATCTGCAAATCTTGCAAGGGATGACTTACCCTTTACCTTATTGAACATACCTGCTACTACCTTTTCGGGGAACATAACGCCCTTTGATAATGTTGCCATAATTTGTCTCCTTTACTTATTCATTTGAGCGAGCATCTCTCTGAGCCCTGCTCTTGTGTCAGCTTCATCGCCATCAACCTCTCTGGGAGCATTGCCCTTGCCTGGTGCCTGTCTGCCTGGCAATAAAGCTTTCAGACTTTCAGCGTCCTTTTTAAGTTCTTCTTCAGTTTCGCCTCTTAGTCTGTCAAATAACTCTGCCGGAATTCCCACTTCTTTTGCAATTCTCGTTTTTACTGAGTCGGTCTCATACTTTTTGACTTTTCCCTGGAGCTCTGTCAGGTTCTTGTCATACTCTGCATACTTTGCGGTTTCTTCCTGCATCTTCTTGCTGAGTGCCTCTTTGTCTGCCTTCAGCGTTTCGATCTCCTTCCGAAGACCAGCTGTCTCCTCGGCATGTTTAGTCTCGCTGCGCTTCAAACGTTCTCCGATGATTGCATTCAGCTCTTCCTGTGTTTCAATTTTCTTAAAATCCTCTGCCATTTTGTTTCTCCTTCCATCTTTACCGTGATGTAACGTGCTAATAAACTACTTTTTGCACCTTGTGTTCCTTGCCATTCACGCAGGACCAATATGCGTAAATTGCAGAATCTAAAATGGCGATCTCAAGGTCATCCATTATGGATTCATACCCGAAACCGCCATTTGTACCAATATTCCGCTTTTTACAATTTGTTGCGATCTGTGCCATAGACAACTGACCGCCATGACAAACTTTCTTCTGGAAGATGCCTTGTTCAAACTCTGCGTTGGCATTAATGACTTCGCCCACTGTTGGGAAATGGATATTGCGAATCTTTGCTTCTTTTGCAGCGTTTTCCAGCATTTTCTGTCCAGCAGCTCCGTCTGCAATAATTTCTGCAGATGGCACCTTTTTTATGGTGTCAATGAGCCACGTGATCCCGGCCGTTTGTGGCCTGCAATAGAGACATTCTACAAATACTTTACCTTCAGCAGTCTTAGCCGCCACAGACAAAGCAATGTTTTTGCCGTTTTTACCAAACTTGATGCCCATATACGTTTTGCCAACGATTTCCGGCTTGCCGTCAACTTTAAGTCCAGCCCATTCCGTTTCAGAAATTGCGGATGCCTGATTATAAGCGATCCACAATCCGAGACGCTGAATATTGAAATCGACATCGTCTGTTCCAATTTCATCTTCGATTGAGCGAGTGGTAAACACCGTACCAAGCGAGGGGTTTGTCTTGATCCAGGCTGCTTCGTCATGTGGATCTGTCATAGAATCCACCGACCACTCTGCCCATCCTGCATTTTTGAGCTTACCTTCCAGGGTATCGTCTCTGAATTTCACAAAAACAGTGCCGGACGAAACCGCTGTAGGTGGTGTCCCGCACATGATTGTTTGTGGATTCATAGAGTCTGTTACGACATACTTGAGAGAAGATTCCTGGTCCGACTGATATTCCTGCGCTTCATCAATAACGAGAAGGTCGTAGCCTTCACCAAGGCCACCTTTTGACGTTCTGGTACGAAAGTTTATCTTTCCTCCGCTTTTTCTAAGGACAATGGATTCAAGACCGTAAGCCTTATAAGAATCGTACAGTTTGTCCTCCGGAACATCGTCACCTTTTCGCACAGTCGAGGCATTAACATACCCGAGTTTATTGAGCATGCTGCAAAGCCTTTCCCAGGTAGAATGGGAAGTAGTAGTACGGTGAGCTGTATGAAGGATTCTTTCTCCGTGCTCTAGTCCGTAAAGCTCTCGGATAATCAGAATCTCTGATTTACCGTTTCGTCTTGGTACTGAATAGCCAAACTTGGTATGTACCCATAAGCCTTTTTTATTCTTTGCCAGTATATGCTGCAGGAGCTTTACTTGCCATTTTTGGGCTTTGCGCCCGGTCTTCTCATAAAGCTCTATTGCTTCCAGATATTCATTTTTGTCTTTTTCCTGCTTTGACAGGAACACACTTCGGGAAGGAGTCTGACAACCTTTTACTTTTGCCATACTCTGTCTCCTTTGTGCCTGATATATGTTTAAGGCCGAAGCCGTTAAACCGAAGTAATAAAAAAGCACCCTTGTTAGGATGCTTATATAACCATTTAAACTTACTGACACATCAATGCAATCTGCCTATCTTCTTCCTCGTCAACAAGTCTAAGTAGTTCTGCGTATTTTTCTTTTGTCCCTTCTGGTGCATTCGCTGTAAATTCTCCCGGGCGAATGATATACGGCTTAAGTTCATTCAAAAGGTTATTTGTTTTTTCTGTCAATATATACATCATTGCCTCCTTCCAACTAAATACTCCGTCAAAGTTTCATCATATTTTCCAATACTAAACATATCCCCAGCATACCTACTGATTTTTGTTGCTTGCTCTTGATTTAATATGCCAATCTGCTCAAGGATGATTTTAGCATTGTTATTTATTGATTGTAAATAGTTTTTAAAATTGTTTTTTAAAATTTTATTTCCTGTTGCTCTATACTCTTTGGCAGTTTTCCAGTGAATAAATTCATGAAAGGTGGAACTGCTAGGATCATTTGGTTTAGCAAACCCCATTAACGCCTGCTGTTTTTTTGTTTCAGCTTTATTCCCAATTAATTCAGACAAATACATCTCATTTTTAACTGGGTTATACGCAGCAAATGTTCCTGTCCCCATTTCACTAACCGGCAAAACAAATATTGCAGGGAAGTCATCAATAGCTTCCAGGCCAAGCTTTTGTAAACTATTTTCTATTGATTTTTCAATGTTTCGTAATCCAAATAATTTTAGGTTTGAATTTTCAGAAACATACATGCCGTACTTACTATCGATTGCCAAATGTGTTTTGCTTATAGTGAGCCTATTCACCGTCTTTACTTGGTTTTTATCGAAAACAATCTGTCTGTTTTGGTTATAAAGACCTCTTTTTTGAAGCGTTTCTAGGTTATGCTCAACTTCTTCTTTCCGACTGGCCCACTTTTGTTTCATTGTTGCTGACCGCTTAATATTTGCCACTCTATGTTTTTCACTTTTTAGTTTTTCAGATGTTTGCATCTCTTCTGAAATTTTTGCCTTATGATAATTCTGAATGTTATAGTCTGTTCTTCCTGTCTTTTTGGAAGTATAGTCTATTATGCATCCGCATCCAGGATGGCGTGCAAAGACACCGGATTTTCTTGCTTCTTTGGTGGATCTGAACTGGTGAGTTCCCTCAAGGCCTACGCATATTTTACAGCGTTCAGCATACTTCGTACCGCTTCTTAATCCGATACTGTCATATTTTCGTGATACTACAATTTCAAAGCCTACACTTGTCTGCAGCTCCATATTAGCCTGCTGGTTATCGTCCACCATTTTACAGCCTAGAGTCTGGAGCTCACCTGAGAGCTTTGTAATTCCTTGGTTTTTCATTCTCTCAGCGATGTCTCCCAGATCATATTCGTTGAGCTGTGCCAGCTGAGATTTTAATTTGACTCCTGCAGCTTTATTCATATTGTCCTGGATAAAATGACAAGCCTTTGCGATATCGTCATGCATGGGGCCTGTAGTCTTCTTCAGGAGCTCTTTCATGGTGCCAAAGTACACTTCATCTGCTTCAAAGGTCCACTGATTGATTATGGCCTGCTCCAAGTTCAGTCCTGCTTTCTTAGCAAGCTTATATACGTCAGAATAAGTGCCTGATTCCCCTACAGAAGAAATAAAGTTTTCCACAAGCTTTTTGTCACCGGTGTGCTGTTTGTATTCTTCAATTATCGCGTTTGCCAGCGCATCCAGATTTAAATCCATTTACTATACTCCAAAAAGGTCATGTAATTTTTCTTCTGTAATGTATCCAGGGTAGGCTGTCTCAATTTTGCCAACAGCATCGCCAACCGTTCCCATGGAGGCTCCATCGAGCTCAAATAAAGGCTCCCATGCCATTTTAGTCTCGTATATGGCTTGTCTTTTATAGCTTTCGTTATCACGCACACATGCAGCGAGGTAGCCGGCATTGATAAAGCCTGTGGACAATGTTCTAGATGCCTTCTTTGCTGTAAGCCTTAAACTCTCATGCGTAGCCTTAATGCTTTCAGAACTGGAAGGGTTCGCAGAAGGGAATCCTAGGTCATCAAGTGTCAGTCCTGTTTCTCCTGAGAAGAGGGAAGCAAACATCTTCAGCTGCTCGATGTGTGGAGCCATGCTCTGCTGCTGGAACTGACCAAGTGTGGGCTTGTCCCCGTCAGCGTCCTTATAAAACGCAAGGAAGTTTGAATAATTTGCATTGCGGCCGTTAAATTCTGTTTCTTCAGAGAGGCCCAGTGCATACTTTTGAGGGAATGCAAAAAATTCTGATGCAATTTCTGTACGCTTAAGTGTACGAAGTGCTCCCTGCTGCAGTGACATGCATGCTCTATTGATACGCGACCGTCCAAAAGGTCTTTTTGCATCTGGTCTGTTAATAATTGGGACCAGAAGAGGATACAGGGCAGGATTTTTTATTTCGTAAGGTTCTTCGCCTTCAGGATAAAATGTGGTTTTCCCAGGCTCAAAATATGCTTCTAGTGAGACATTGCCATTTGTATCCCTTTCAAGAACCGCGTAACCTTCTCTAAGCAAATTGGTAGTCTCGTCTATAATACCTGTGGCATTGCCACCATCAATAACTTCCATTGCCGGGAATCCGTCCTGCTCATGGATATAGATAAAGCTACAGGAGCTAATTAATGCCGAGAGAATGGCAGAATCGAAAAGGATATCAGAATTGTTCAGCTGATAGATCTCCTGCATATAGAAATTGTCATTTCTGAACTCATTTACCATAAGTCTGTCGGCGATAGAGTCAACAGCTTTACCACACCAGCCAAGAGAATGAGACAGCCACCGGTATTCGCCTGGGAGAAGCTTCGAGAAGTACTCTACATAGTTCTTCATTTCGTAGTAATCGTACCTTGTCAGCACTCTTGTCCTTTTAGCCTTAAGCTGGGCCTTTAAGTATTCCATTCCTTTAAGTTCCATTTTTCATTCCTTTCGGTATTAAAAAAATCCCATTTAGGGATAAAAATTATCAAATTTTTCGAGTGAATTTTCACACAATTCACGACTATCGACCTTAATATTATATAATTCGGATTTTAATACGTTTTTGCGTGTGTTTTTTTGTGCAACGACGGCGGGAGTCCTTTCAACGAAGGAGGGCGGGTACCATCCCCCCTACCTTCTTGCTGCCCAGTCAAGACTCCAAGGAAGGTTCTGATTAGTCACAGGAGCCTTTTCTTTGCTTTCCAGAGTCATTTTGTCACCTTTTGCTTTGTTGCAACAAGCATGAACCAAACACAGATTATCAATGTCTGACGGGTGCCCGCCTTTTGATATGGGGATAATATGATCTATCTGTGGAGCCATAGGGTCTGTTGCCGGAAGCTTTTTGTCTACCAGGCGTCCACAAAGATAGCAGGTATCTTGTGACAAAAGTATGCGCCGTCTATTTTTTTCGAAGGCTGTTCGATGCGGTCCTTCATGATCTGCTCTTTTATTCTGCTTCATAATCTCAACAAAAGACAAGCCACCATGGGGAATTGGCAGCTTGTCAGGAGGGTTTGTATGTCTGAACGTCTCGTTGTTTATTTCATGGTATCATATTAGCACGAACAAACCGAACAAAACGAACAATTATTCAGGGAAGTAGGATTTTATAAATCTGTCGTACGCCATCCGGACAGAGTCCGCACTGTTGCCTCCACCAACCTTGTCAGCGACCGCTACCCATGTCATAACCTTAATGCATCGGTAGTAGATAATTTGTCTAATAAGACTGTCATCAATCCCCTTGATCCAGTCCATTATCTCGGCCTTACTGCGTTCACACTCCTCAAGAAGCTCCTTCATTTTGGCCTGGATACCCATTCGCTTAATGACATTGTCTTCTACTTTTGACCTTGGTACCTTTTGCCCTCTGGGCTGACCATCGCCAATCCCACTAGAAACAAGTGACATACAGTCCAGTTCTTCCAGTTCCTTTTCCCACATTGCTATTTCTTTTTCAAGATAATATATCCTCGATAACTCCTTTTTAGTCATGGCCTTCCTCCTTGGGCCTTCTTACCCTTACATGTTCCTTCGCCCATTCAGCCGCAACATACTGGCCATAGCTCATGTGCTGCTCTCTGGCCTTTTTGTTAATTTCGGCTACAGCCTTGTAGGACTTGTTTGCCTTTTTAACTTGTGCCCTGTATTCTTCGGAATGAGCTGACGACTGTTTTACTCCCACATCTTCCATTGTCTTGCCTCCTACGCAAAAGGTAATTCATCATCAATCCCGTCCGGTATGTTCATGAATCCATCTGCAGGACTTGAAACCGGTGTCCGTGTTCCGCTGCCTTGTGCTGCCTTACTTTCCGCAAACTCCATTGAATCCACCATTATGTCAGTAGTATAAACTTTCTGGCCCTCTCTGTTGGTATAGCTTCCTGTCTGTATTCGTCCTTCAAGGACAATTTTGCTTCCCTGCTTCAGGTACTTCTCGACAAAAACTGCCCGTTCGCCAAAAGCTACGCAACTGATAAAATCCGCTGCCTTTTGTCCTTCTGCTTGTTTGCCTCTGCGATCGACTGCCAAGGTAAACCGGGCAATCATGCTTGTGTCTTCTCCTTGGCCATATCTTATATCAGGATCTCTTGTAAGTCGTCCCATTAATATTACTTTGTTCATTTTTTCTCCTTATCTATCCAAAACAATAGTCTATGAGTATCCATTGATTACCCTTCCGGCCAAGGTAAAAGGTTACAGTGTCATGGCTAACACGAATAACTTCCTCGTAGAATTCGTCATATATAAATTCTATAAACTCTTTTTCCTTACTGGCAACACTGTTAATTATTACTTCCGGTTCCGTAACAGGAACTATAATCATAGTTGATGTGGCTGTCGGTGAAGGCTCTGGGGTAGAAGTCGGCAGAAGAGTTGGCACCGGCGTATTTGTCGGTACCGCGCTAGGCACAACTGTTGGTGTTGGCGATGGTGTACGTTGGGGAAGTCTCTGCCTGATCCACGGCATTGATATGCAAAGGACTATAAAACCTGTTATGTAAAACCACAAAATCACATCAAGCGCTTTAATCTTTAGTTTTTTCTTCATCAGCATTGTCCTCTTTATATTCTTCCGTCCACCACTTTTTGCATTCTTCACAGTTACTCACTGAACACTTACTAATGTCACTCGGCCTACTGTAAATAAGGGCTTTATGCGGTGGACATTTAAGTGCAACCAAAATATCTTTATCCACTTCATACCCCAACTTTTCCAACCCTTCAGCCACATGGTCTACATTCCTCACAATCGGATGTTCCTTTGACCACTTCTCGACTATAGGGACGGCTTTTTCAAGCCCATCCGTGTCACAAGAATTCTCCTGTATCAGCGGACAATCCGAACAATGTTTATAGCTTTCACACATCCTCTTCATTTCTTTCGCAAATTCTAAAGCATCCATTATTTGTTCTCCTTTGCCTACTATCGATAACGTGCGGTCTGGGATTCTACAACAAGATACTTCTTGTCCTTATCGTATGCATCAGGATGAAGTTCTTTTTCTAACGCACTTATACGTTTCTCCAGCTCATGGATATGCTCTCGCATTCCATTAAAACGGTCGTCAATCTCACGCTGTCTCCAGAAATCCTGCATTCTGTCATCAGCCATAACCTGTGCCTTGTCATTAACCATCTTCTCTAACTTTTTCTTGGAAATAAACATTTATATCTCTTCTCCTTTACCTTCTCTGCAAAATAATCTAAAGCATCAAGAAATGTCTTTGTGGCATAATCAAAAGCCTCTTTCTCGTCTTTAGACATAAAGCAAATACTCTTTGCTCTTGCACATAAATCTTCTTTAAGATTGATTCGAAACTCTGCAATAGCCTCCGCTCTGCCATCAACAACACCTTCCTTGTAGCCAAGATACCTCTGAGTTATTGTGTATAGCAGATGTTTTCCATTTCTTAATCCTTCCACACGAATGTATGACTCTCCATCATTGTATGCTTTCTGCCACTCATTAAGTATTGCTATATGGTCATTTGCAAGATATTTAAACAGGTCTATTTTCTTGGCATATTCAATTACTGTCATTCGCTTTCTCCTGCAGCTTTAATCATTAATATCAGTTCTATAATTGCTTTATTTGCAAGCTCTAGGGCCATTTGCCATTCTTTCTTCTTGCTGTCGGGTTCGTTGACATAGTCAAATGCCTCATTCATGAACTGTAAGGCCATCAGTTTATGATGCTCCAGATCAAGTGGCTCGCCATTAGTAACTTCTTCAGGGATTTCATGTACCTCAAATTTAGGTTCCTGTTGCTCCGGTGCAACTTCGCGATATTCTCCTTCAATAACTTCCGGCTTCGGCATAAACTCCGCTGCCTCTTGTTCTTTTTCCGGAAGCGCAGCTTCTTCACTAACAACTTCTTTGTTTTCTGGCTTTGGAGTAACAATTTCTTTGTGTGGCACCTGCACTTTCGCCTTAACATCCTTTGGTTTTTCCATCTGAGTCTCAGGCTGCTCGCCATCTCCAAAAAACTTGGAATATGATTTTAGCGGATTCAAATTAGTGTCAATCCATGCACATGTTGCGTTTACCCACTGGGTAAGTGTCTGCTCCATTTTCTCGTTGTTTCTGACATTAAGAATACTTACTGGCTTTCCCATGCCAAATGTGACCATATACTTTCCAAGCCCCTGTACTCTTACCATGAATGTCTTGCTGCCATTGGGCGCAAAGATTTCCATGAGCTCATTTTCACTAATTTCAGGAAATGGGCCGTCAGCTTTGCACCACCACTGATGCATTTCCTTGTATTCCTGTGGATAAGTCTTCATGAATTCCCTGACAACTTTGTCCTTTTCAGTCAATTCTTCTGTTGCCTGTTCTGTTCCTTCGTACATGACTTCAAAATCTGTTATTTTGTTTTCTTCTTCAATTTCGTGCTTAATTACATTGATGTCAGCTTTGGACATGTCAGGGGATAATTCTGCAGCGACTTCTTCGGAAAGTGTAAGCATGATTCCGAGCTTTGCTGAGCCAAAGCCTTTATATTTATCATCCAGCTCATAGGAATAGCCGCCTTTGGAGAAGCGGTCATTGATTGCCATGAATCTGGACACCTGAGTTTTCTCCAGGCCGTATTCAGCCTGAGCAAATTCTGCAATGGTGTCATAGCCGCTGCCTGCAAGGATATTTGTGTCCCTAGCATATTTCAGCAGATAGCCGATCTGAACAAAATCCTCCGTACTACGTCTTACTACTGCGTCAAAATTGTTTTTATAGGCTGCATAGCCTGAAAATGTTAATGCTGTTGTCTCTTCCATAGCGTTTCTTACCTTTCTATCCAATCGATGCCATTCTTTTCCACAATTTCTTTAAAATCCTGCAGGTCATGGTCGTTAATCCAAGTCTTTCCGGTTTCTGCATCAAAGCCTGCGTGCTTAAGCTCATGAAGCATGAGCAGTTTTTGTGCTGCAGGTGAAAGAAGATGGGCCCTATCAAAGAAAGTGATGATAAAATGATAGCTGGTCACTACTCTTTCTTTTTCAGGGATCTTGTGGCACTGGCCATATACCCAGCCATTACCTTTCTTTTTGTCCTTATTTCCCCACACATATTTGATATGTGCGTTCAGTAGCTCCTTCATTTCCGATCTTTCATTCATTATTTTCTCTGCCAGAGCCTGAAGCTCCGGTGCTTCTGTATATTTCATTTTGTTCCTCCTATACTACCTCTGCGTCCATGAAGTCTTCTATAAGGCCATTCAGGACTCGGGTATTATTTGCACGCTTGAGATCCTCAATATTTTTCAAACGTAATTCCTTGGCAATGGCAGCTCTCTGCCTGTCCTTCTTAGTCAATTTCTTCTTCAGCTGCTTCTGCCACTCCTTGATAAATTCCTTAACTTCATCCAAATTTGGTTCTTCGTCATACATTCCTCTGTGCTGTCTGACCGTGCCTCCCGGCTCCACCTCGATTGTGTAAAACGGCAGTTTGGGGTCTGAAACCTTACGTAAAAAGCAAATATAGGTCTCATTTTGCATAATTCTGTCAAAATATCGATCCGTACTGGCCACACAGTGATGTAAGGAACTACCTTCAGCCACAATTTCAGACAATGTCCTTGGAACCAAAATCATGTAGTTTTGGTTTTTATACTCAAACTTGGGCCTGATCTCATTAAGGACCGCTTCAGCCGTTGGATATTTCTTGCGAAGCTCCTTCGCTTGCTCTCTGGCATAGGCCTTGTCACGTTTCATTTGCTCAATCTGACGAAGCCTGTTGATTTCCTCTACGCACTCATCATGTCGTCTTTTAAGTTCCTTACAACGGTAAACCATTTCATCAGCAGTATTCTTGTGCAGCCGTGTCATCATGTCGATATAATCGTTGTACTGGTTAAGCACGGTGGCAATATCTTTTCCCGGATATGATTCACGTCTCTGCCTTTCCAAGTAATTTTTAGCTGCTTCCATCGACATATACTTAAGTATGTTCCGCAAGGAGTCCGGTCTGATTCTGTTCTGAGAGTAAAAACGTAACACATCTACTGACAGCTTCATTTTTCGCTCACATGCCATTTTCAGGATAACCAGATCATCCTCGTTACCATCCACATCCCTCAGCATATTGATGCGGACCTTATCCATGCCCATTATCTTCTCAAAGGATTGTTCGTGTATGCGAACATTACCTACATATTCTCCTGACCATACACTCACACGGTCAGCCATATCCTCTACCAAGCGGTAAAATCTGCCCTTAATGAGCAGTTCTACGACATTTGGAAGGTCTTCCTGTCCATGACAGATCATGAAGCGGTTATAGTCCATTCTGAGCTTGCCTTCTGCCGCTGCCTCAAAGGCTCTTGTCCATACAACGTATGGCGTATGTTCCACGGTCTCGGCTATACCTACTGGATATAACAGGCACTTTCCTGCTTTCCGATTGACTAAATTGTTCTTGTTGTCAAAATAAACGCTGTCCTGATAATATGGTTTGCCATTCCCCTGGGTGCCCCACGGTCTTGTATAAGTGTTGTAGTAAATATCTACTTCTTTGTCTCGTTGTTGCTTTCTGTAAGCCGCATTTACAGACCTGAGAAAAGCTTCGGTGGAATCGTATGCTGCAGGCCTGCCGGTCTTTAAACATATTCTGACAGCTTCGTTGTACTGGACTATAGTTCCCTCTGCACTCCACACGCACCGAGCATCAAAGAAACGCGCTACGCTTTGATATCTGCCGTTATATGTGTGCATTATCATCAAATTACCGGTCTCACGGATTTCCTTACGACGATTTTCCACTGTGGCATCCGTGCCACAATTAGGACATATTCTTGTCTGACCTTGCCTTGCTTTCTTAATTGCTACAACCTTTCTACATCCTGTGCAGGTGTATTCTCCAGTTGTATGGTCCTTCATCAGGTACCTTCTGTCCCAACGCATTTCCTGTGTAAACCATTTCTGAGCATCAAGCTCACGCTTCATGCCGTCCTGATCTATGGTCCTCATTTCTATTTCTACTCTGGCAATACGTCTTTGCTCTGCATTCCACCTTTTCTCTCGTCCATGCTCTTGCTCCTTATCGATAATATGCGAGAAAAGGCTGTATGCGCTCAGATCATCCTTGCTCAGGTTACAGAATCGTGCTGCCGCTGCCATTGAGCTTTTATCCAAATACTCCCAGGCTCCGGAATAAGATTTGCAGTAATAATATGCATAACTTATTCCAACGGATTCACTCAGCCCCTGCTGAGTCCAATACTCATGTTCTCCCGGGAATTTCAAACACGCATGCTCTTTTGTATTGGTATCCAGGGCATAGCGAAAAGCCGGCTTTCCGTCTTCATATCCATCCAATACCCAAATCCCGGTGCTTGCCTCATAAAAGCTAAACAGCTTTCCGTCCCCTGCCTTTTGATATGGCAGGCTTTCTATCATTTTCTTTTTCATATTTTGCCTCGCAATTCGGGCAGACATGTCTTCCTTCCGGAATATCTTCCCCACAGGTGACACAAGTGTCTGCTCCCATCGTGTGTGCCGAAGGCTTAACCACCTTCTTGGTCCATTCTTTTGCATTGGTATACCAGGTGTCTTTTTCCACACCATTAACACCGACCTTTAGGAGCTTTGCCCCTGCTATTTCTTCTTTGTCATCCAGTGTCAGTAATACCATGATTCCGTTATCAGCTGATGCTCTTACCCTTGGATCTTTGCCTACGGCAATACAAAAGCCGCCGTTCTCCTTAAGCTCTGCCTCGTCCTTAGCTATGCATACAGCCTTGCTATTATGTGCATAAGGCCTATGAGGATGGGCAAAAATGTATTCTATAGTCGCATACATCATGTCCTGAACCGTCAATTCTTCCAGCAGAGTCAGCTCTGTGCATGCAATCTTAGAATCACGGGCATCTTCATCAATATGCCCTCCTGCCTCTACGAGAAAATAACGATTCCCGTTACCTATCGGGTAATATGTGAAGCAGTCTGCCGGATATTCTGCACAGTGCAATCCCGCTGCCACACATTTGGCCTTGCTTTCTTTAAATGTCTTGCCTACCTCGTACTGATAATGCCCTTTTCCCAAAGAACACGTCAGGTCCTTGTTGAATCCCTTATACGCCAGCATTTTATGCCTCCAGATAGTATTCTCTTATCAGCTTCTTCACCTGCTTCATGCAAGGCACTCCAAGACTTACCTTCTGGTGGAAGTTTGGCAGGGCTTTCTCCACAAGGTTCTGTGGAATAGCCACCTGATTCTTGAATGAATACTGCAGGATCTTCACGATACAGTCTTCCAAACGCTTGCCCTTCTTGCGCACTCCAATTGCGATTTCAGGGTAATCTACGCACATGTGCTTAATTGCATTCACCCAGTCCTGCATGAGCTCCTGCTTTGTTATATCCAATTCCTTTTCTTCAATGCTGAGCTTTCCCCACGCAGCATCCATGACAGAACAGATCTTGCCGTCTTCCTCAAGCCACTCCACCATTTCATAATCCAGACCATTCTCTTCGCATATAGTCTTAATGGCATCCATGTCTCCCTGCTCATACTGAGCGACTACAGCACGATTGATTTCTTCTGCGCTGTCAAATTCTCCAAACTTATCAAACATAGCTAATCTCCTTTTTGTCTGCCCGGTGGTGCTCCCCCCGGGGGTATTTTTATTTCGGTGTAATACATGTAACTTTGTCCTGTGAATGGATTAACCCCTATCACGATGCTATCCTTGTCGATGTAGAAGCCTTTGGAAGGTTTAGGCCCTTCCATAACCAGCTTCCTGACAGACCGCTTGTACTTCTTTTCCTTGGGCACCGGCCTTACCAGATTACGACTTGAAGAATACTTAATGAATTCCTTCCGTTCTTCCTCCGGCATGGCATCAATATGCTTCTGTGCTTCAGGTGAGGGCGGCTTTACAATATAGTCTGCCAGCCTTTGATAATCACCTCCATGCAGATGCTCATAATTGACTGCTCCACTTTTCCAGGCTCTTGATACGAGAATGTCCGTTGCCGGCTCCCCGCTGATCCGGTTCATGAGTATATGGACATGCACTCCTCCACGGGAGCCCACCTCCATGCGGTATATGAATTTGAACTGCTCGCCTCTGGCCTTATAAATTTTTCTCATTTGGTTCAGAAGGTCCTTCAGCTCCTTCCTGACCTGAGAAATAGGTGGACGTTCTCCCTTCTTGTACTTCAGAGTCATCCAGTAATCATCCCGAGAGAAGTTCGCCTTTATCAGACGACGCATCTTTGTCTCTCTCAGCCTTTGGTTCTGCTTTTGGATCTGTGCAGGTGTGGCTTTCTCCTTCTTTGCCCTTCTTTCCCCAGGAGCTCCATACCTACCAGCCCACTTGTACTCATACTCATTACTATCCGGGAACTCATACTTCACTTTGACGTGCATATCTTTTCCCCTTATGAATGAATATAAATCTCTCTAACTTTAATATATTGAGATTGTTCCCAAAGCCGTACAAATTACGGCAATTTTGGCAATTCTTCTTTTGACATTTCAAGGTGCTGTGTGGTACAATGTCTGTACAAAATAATTTTCAAAATTACTTTTTTGAGAGTTCTGTTTGCAGCAGACTCTCATTTTTTTCGTTTTAGCCTTCTTTGTGCTTCTTCTTGCTTCTTTGCAAATTCTATGCCTTCTTCGGTGTTGTACAGCAGCTTACCGTCTTTATCCATATAGTAAATATAGGTGCCGTACTTCTTTTCGATCCTTCCGACCTCGACGGCTCCTTTGGGAGGAGTGGACTCTGCAAAGCTCCATATGTCATCCTGGCATGCTTCAATCATCAGCTCGAAGGCCTTATCTGTCATTCCCAGTACGTTATTTGCCATTTACATCCTCTCAGTCATCTTGGTGGTGCGTTTTAGGTACTTATCCAGTTCATGAGTGTCGAACTTAATCGGTGATGTCTTGGCTATACACTCGCGTACCACAAGCGGATAAGATTCCTCATTCGCAATTGCTCTCAGGCGCTTGGGAGAAAAACCCATGGCCTGCAGTTCTCTAATTGTCATCAATGCTTTTGGATATTCCATCGTTTTCTCCTTTCCCTTCGATGATGTTCCGAAGGTTTGTCCTTGTTTCTATACACTCCGGGCAGAGATTGTAAAATACCCCGTCCACATCTACTGACAGCCACTTGTGAGAAAATTCCATCCCATTCTCTGTGGAATGCTTATGGCAGCCGTCACATTTTACAGCCATTATTTTGTATTCCCCCATACATCCTCCTATACAGCCTCATGCGTATTCATCCATTCCTCAATAGCTCTCATTCTCTCTACATCCTTCAGGTACGGCTTAACACGCTCCTGCACCAGTGCATACTCTGTCTCAGCCAGATCATACAGCCACTTCGGAGCTGGTAACTTAGCATTGTCTGGAGCGATCACATTATTTCGAGTGCTTGAATCAGCTGGAAGGACTGTATTTTCCTTCGTCACATTAATGATCACCGGCTGTTCCGCTGCCTCGTGCTGCTTTTTTTCTTCAAGTTCCTCTTTACTTTTTCTGTGGCATTGTCTTTTTTCAGCCACTTTCTTTTCCTCCTTTTTTATTTCATGTGATTTTTCTTCACATTCTTGCGATTTTTTCGATGTTTCATGAAACCTTTCCAAGGTATCCACAAGCTCTCTCTTCTGACCGGGAGTCCATCGCTTGTGGTATTTGCCGACTTTACAACCTGCCTCCTGCAGGATCTCAACAATATGCTCAGGCTCTATTAGTGTCTGATCTGACAAAATTGTGATGTGTTCGCTTGGATTGATTGCATCCTTATAAGATTTAACCATCCTCGACACCGTAAGCCCTGCATTGGCCAGCTTCAATTCGTCGAGCTTATTCATCATCTGCCTCCTTATCCACAATTACCTTGCCATTAATTTCCAGATAATTGATTAGTGACAGATCCGTGCAGAAGATTCCCTTAGTCACAAACCTACCGCCTTTGCCATTTTGGTCCCCTGACTGGTAGGTGAAGCCACAATTCGGAAGCTCCGCAATAACATCCTCGTAATACAGATGCTCACACTTGGTGGTGTTATCATCCACCAAGGAAAGCCCAGGGCATCTGCTTGTGCCGTCGCAATCCACACATGTGTGATTAATGCTGCAGCACATTCTGGTAAAGCTAATCTTAATATTTGCCATATTCCCTCCTGTTCTGTTGCACCGGTGCAATTACACGTTTCGTGTAGTCAAGGGCAAAAAATTAGTGCGAAAAGAAGTAATCCCACACGTCACTTTCAGGGATCTCTAACACAATCTTCGCTTTTTCTATATCCTTCTGCCCTAAAATAGCAGTTCCTTTGAATACATTACAAAGATATGCCTGAGATCTACCTATCTGCGACGCAAAGCTTCCTTCTGTTCCGCACTTTTCCTTAATTCTGCCCCTAAGTTTGGCGTAATTGTAAGTTCTTGCTGGCTGTATTGCCTTAATGTCCTTCATAGTATTCTCCTTTCTATTACACGTTTCGTGAAGTTATGTGCCTTATTATACCCAAGTTATTTATTTTGTCAATATCTCTTTTCAACTTTTCGTAAATATTTTTCACTAAATGTTGAATAAATTGTGTTTCTATGTTATTATCCGTCTCGGAGGTGATTGCAATGAAAAAGACAACAGCAGAGAGATTGCACGAACTGGCAGAATATTTTAAGGTTACTCAGACTGAGATTTGTGAAAGAACTGGGATTGGATGCGCTGCAATGTCAAACTATTGGAGAGGCTACCGTTTACCGCGTCAAAACACATTAACAGTTATAGGAGATGCATTTGGCGTTAATGAAGCATGGCTCATGGGATATGATGTTCCGATGAAGCGTCCAGCTGAAGGTCCTCTGCCTCTTCTGCTTACTGACGACAATACTGTCCCTTACTCTGAGGACATCCGGCAGTTAAACGAGCTGATTCGCTCTCATTATCTAAACAGCGATTACATCGCTCAACTTTTAGAAATGGCAAAGCTTCTTGATTTAAAATATGGAAAGTGAGGTGTACTATGGCAAACAAGTACAGACAACAGGCCGACGGCCGGTGGAAGACCAAGGTCTTCGACGGGACATACAAAAACGGCCAAAAACACTATGTATGGCTCACCAGCTCCAAGTCTTCCAGGGACTTGGAGAGGCTCGTGAGCGAATACGTCCAGAAGCGCGACGGCGGTCTTCTCGTCGTCTCCCGGGACGTGAGTATACAACAATATGCCCGAGACTGGGCTCGGGCCAAAAAGAAGCTAAAAGCAGACGCTACGAAGGACATGTATGAGAGGGTAATTGAGGTATATCTGAAACCTTTAGCCAATTTATCCTTTGAGTATTTTACCGAAGTGCAAATTCAGGCCCTTATAGACGACCACCTGGAGCATCCTCGGACCTGCGAGCAGATCTACATGACATTGAAGCAAATAAGCAAAGCCGCCGAAAAGGAGCATCTGCTTCCAGTAGGAGAGACCGCAAGGATCTTTGACGACATCCAGATACCTGATTATGCCGCCGAAGAGAGGGAGCCTTTATCTGATGAAGAATTTCAGCGCGTGCGGGATGTGCTTGTCGCGCATAGATTGCCGCCAAGAAGCACCCTCTTCTTATCGATGATATATTTCTGTGGCCTTCGCCGTGAGGAAGCCTTAGCGCTCAAGCTGGACGATATACACAGCTTTACAGTGACAATCAATAAGGCCTTGTATTTGGGCGAGAACGATACGAAAATTAAGCCTCCCAAATCTAAGCGAGGCAATCGTGTGGTTCCGCTGCCCCCGGATGCTGTTCCGATAATCACAAAAGCTCTGGAGCAGATGGAGCCCAATGCGGAAGGATATTTATTTACGACTAAAAACGGGGATCTTATAACCAAGAGCAGCTACCGCAGGATGTGGGATAGCATAAGAAAGGTTTTAGGATTTGAGTGTACGGCCCATCAGCTTCGACACACCTACTGCACGAATCTGTGCTACGAGTCTTTCAAGCACCGGACTATATCGCAAAAAGAAATTGCGAGGCTCTTGGGTGACACTGAGAAGATGGTATCAGATGTCTACAGCCATCTAATTGCCAAGCGCGAGAAAACTTCTCAGGCGATTACTTCTGTTTTTTCTCAAAAAAATTCAAGGAAGGCATCGCTGGACGAAAAGGAGAAGAAAGCTGTCAACCAACTGTCAACCAGTAGAAGTAAAATGAAGTATAAAGAAGTATAAAGCACATGAGTAGACTATATCATATTTTAGAAAATAAAAAACGGCCAAACCCCTTGATTTTCAAGGAATCCAACCGCCTTTTTCCTAAGTGCGTCACCAGGGGCTCGAACCCTGGACACCCTGATTAAGAGTCAGGTGCTCAAGCTCTCCAAGGCACGCTTAAATAGCCGCTTTGGAGAGCTTTGTGTTTTTTTCTGTCAACTATTTGTCAACCAGCTCTTTTTTTTATAAGGTAAGCATCTGCTTGATCCATGCTGCAGTTTCCACATAGTCTTTATGTGACTTTTCCCACATGGCCTGCATTGTTTCCGGTGCCTTGTAGCCCTGATCTCTTAATTTGTTTACGTCCTCTGTAGCCATATCATGCAAGTAGCGGGTGTGTTTTAATTCATCATTAGCCATCTCTGCATAATACTTATATCTTTCGGGCTTGCCCTCATACTTCCAGTATATTGCCTTTTCAGCGTAAGTTTTTGCGCCTTCCAGCTCTTCGTCAATTGCTAAAACATATTCCTGAATGTGTTTCATAACTTCTCCTTAAGCTTTGGTTACGATTATATCTGCATTTTCTACAGTAGCTGCACCACCGGAAATGGTCGCAGTAATAACCT
>JAZUFN010000165.1:0-10974 GCA_045640725.1 Lachnospiraceae bacterium | reverse complement strand
GAATTCACTTCCGGATTATGAAACGAATAACTGTGGGGTGTAGGGGCCTCCACAGTTATTCGTTTATTCCTTGTAAAAAAGAACAGAGAAGATGGCGGCTGCCATCTTCTCTGAAGTGTCGACTTTGTCGACACGCTGAGACGGTAAATAACCGTCTTTTTTTTTGCCTTCTGCGCTTTTGTACAATTAAGGATGATATTTAAGTATGTTTTAATAGAACAGCCTTACAATTAAGGGATTTTTAATTAATAATTTTAAGCAGTGATGATATGCTTATGGTATTGTTGTGAGAATTATGCAAATACAATATCATTTTTGGAGGAAGTAAAAAAATGAAGGGAAAACTGCTTCGTAAAAATTTATCACCAGACCAGTATAAAAGGGCAAATAAGGTTACTTCAGTAGGCTTTACTTTAGTATATGCCATTTTCCTTCTGATTAATTTGGCGACAGACCCCACTTTTAACGTGCCCAAGGCACTATTGGCTTCAGTGGTAGTAATCAATTATTCTGTTGATTTGTTCTTGGTGTACAAAAACTGGCTGGATAGTAAGAGGGGGATGCTTTGCATGTGCGTAGGCTTTACTATTACCTATGCGTTTACGCTTTTTACCCATGCAGCAGGTGTAATTACTCTGGCTTTCCCTGTAATTATGATACTTACTTGTTATATGAATGAATTGCTGATTCTTTTAGGCTCCGGTGCAGCTTTTGTTATAATTGTACTTAGGCTTATTCAGTTTATCGTATTAGATGATGTAAGCTCCACCAGAACTACCTTCATGTGTATTTTTGGTGTTATTATCTGCGTATATGGTGGTTGCAAAGCAGTACGTCTCCTTGTAGAGTTCAGTAATGAAGAAAGTAGGATTATAGTTAAAAAATCTGCTGAGCAGAAGAAGGTAGCAGAAGAAGTAGAAAGAATAGTAGATGAGCTTGATACATCTTTCCGTGAAGTAGTAGAGGAATTGCATATCCTTACAACTGCTGTGGGTAATACAAGCGGACTGGTAGATGAGATTGCTTTTGGTTCTGAAGGGACTGCTACAGCTACAATTCAGCAGGCTGAAAAGACAGAAGAAATACAAAAACGATTGGAAAGAACCAATACAATAGTTGCTGAAGCTGTAGAGACTACAGGTAACCTTCAAAATTATATAGAGATAGGTAAAACAGAATCGGACGAGCTGGAACGACAGTCGGATATCGTTGATAGTGCTACAAACCAGATTTCAAACACTGTAGAGCAGCTGGTAGGCAATGTGGGACAGGTTACCAGCATTACAGACTCCATCTTAAAGATTTCTTCCCAGACAAATCTCCTGGCGCTGAATGCATCTATAGAAGCTGCCAGAGCAGGTGAGGCAGGAAGAGGCTTCGCAGTAGTAGCTGAGCAGATACGTAAGCTGGCTGAAGAGACCAAGACATCTACAGAGAGAATCACATCTATAGTAAATGATCTTACAAATGTTACTGATGAGACCAAGAGCGCATTGGATAAGTCGGTAGTCAGCATTAAGGCTCAGAGAGAAAAGGTAAAAGAAGTACATGAAAGCTTCACCAAGGTAGAAGAGGGAATGTCTTCTGTGAGCCATGGCATGAATTCTATGGGAAAAGATGTAAATGCGATTATAGAAGCCAACTCTGTGATTGTAGATGGTATTACCACTTTATCCGGTGTATCAGAAGAGATTTCTGCTGATACTGAAAATTGTAAATCAAACCTTGATACACTGGTAATGTCTATGGACAATTTCTCAAAGATTGTTGATGAATCATTTGTAAAATTGCAGAGATTAAAAGAAGTAGCGGCAGCAAAGGAAGACTAATAATACCAAGGACAAGAAGGCACATTCTTTCTTGTCCTTTTTTATTGCGTGAAAACAGGGACTCTGGGGTGTTTTTGTATTTGCATCCCAGGGGGAAAATATGTATAATGTAAAGTGAGGTTTTTTATGGAACAGAAGACAGTATATTATACAGACGAATTAAATGATGAGTTTTCAGAAGCGCAGATAAAGCCCAAAAAGATAGACGAACATTACGACTATGAGCTGGGCTTTTGGGGACAGTTGGGAAGAGGGCTATTATACTACACATTGGCCAGACCGCTTGCTTTTGTTTATATGAAGCTTCATTATGGTCACAAAGTAGTGAATAAAGCAGCCATAAAGAAGTACAGACATACAGGCTATTTTATGTACGGCAATCATACCAATCCTATTGCGGATGCTCTGATACCTACCCTTATAAATAGTCCAAAAGGAGTATATGTCATAGTACATCCCAACAATGTTTCCATGCCGGTGCTTGGACGACTTACCCCGTGTCTAGGAGCATTACCTCTGCCGGATACTTTAGAAGCCATGAGGCGATTTTCTAAGCGTGTGAATGCGGTAGTAAAAAAAGGTAAATGCCTAATGATATATCCGGAAGCTCATATTTGGCCATATTATACCGGTATCAGGCCATTTAAAAAGGATTCCTTTGGCTATCCCATCAGTGCGGGAGTACCTACTTTTTGCTTTACCAATACATATCAGAAAAGACCTTTTTTCAAAAAGCCCAGAATGGTGACATATATAGAGGGGCCTTTTTTTCCGAGAGATGAGCTGGCTACAGGAGCTAAAAAGCAGGAGCTCAGAGACCAGGTGTACGAAGCAATGGTAAAAAATACTATACATAACGATATTGAACTAGTGAAATACATTAAGAAAGAGGACTAAAAGCAATGATTAATATCCTTTTTTCCGGCAATGAGAAGGTTTTTGACGGTGTACTCACCTGTATGCTCTCTATCATGAAACGTACAGAGACCAAAGAGCCATTTACCTTCTATGTAATGACTATGGACGTACCCAGAGTGAAGGCTGAGTATGTGGCTATCAGTCGGGACAGAATAGCTTTTCTGGATGAAGTGGCAAAAAAATACAACCCAGAAAACAGGGTGCTTCGCCTTTTGGTGACTGATATCTATGAGAGAGAATTTGCAAACTGTCCAAATGAACAGTGTTACTGCTCTCCATATACCCTGCTGCGCCTCTTCATGGATCTTATTCCGGATATACCGGATAAAATACTTTATCTGGATATTGATATTATGTTCAATCGTGATATCAGGCTTTTATACGATATTGACGTGACAGATTATGAATACGCTGCGGCACGTGATCACTATGGAAAATACCTGTTGAATCCCAATTACATCAATGCCGGAGTACTTTTATTCAATACGAAAAAAATAAAGGAAACAGGGCTTTTAGTCAAAGCAAGAGAGTTGATTAAGACAAAGAAAATGCTCTTTGCTGATCAGGATGCGATATACAGAAGTACCACTAAAAAGCTGATGCTTCCACAACGCTTTAATGACCAGAAGTTCCTCCATGCTCATACGGTGGTAAGACATTTTTCCAAGAGACTTTTTTACCTGCCTTACCCTCATACGGAAAATGTAAAACAGTGGCATGTAAGCCGCATGTACAGATGCTTTGGCTATAAGCAGTTCGATGATGTTATTTATGAATACATGTATTTAAAGGGGAAATATGAAAATGAAAATTAGACCGCTTTTTACACTGCATAGCAGAGCAAATGTAATACCGGTTTTTTATGCCTGCGATGACAATTATATAAAATATATGGCTGTATCGCTTCAGTCACTTATTTTATATGCATCCGATGAAAATCGCTATCTTATTTATATCTTAAATACAGGAATCAGTGAGAAAAATAAAGAGCTGATTATGGCGATGGAGACAGATAACATCAAGATTAAGTTTGTTGATGTTAGTAACAGGCTGGAAGAAATTCAAAGAAAGCTATCTTTAAGAGATTATTACTCCAATACCACTTACTACAGAATATTCATTCCTGAGATGTTCCCACAATTTGATAAGGTGGTTTATATTGATGGAGATACCATTCTCACCAAGGATATTGCAAAACTGTACCAATACAATTTGGGCGAAAATTACATTGGAGCGATACAGGACTATCTGGTAAAATCCGTGGATGTTTTTGGTAATTACGTGGAAAAGGTACTGGGGCTTTCCAGAGCTGCTTATTTTAATGCAGGAGTCGTACTTATTAATAGCCGCCAATTCAGAAAAAAGAGGATTGAAAAACAGTTTTATGACCTCTTAGAGACCTACTCTTTTGTAGTGGCTCAGGATCAGGACTATCTTAATATCCTCTGCCAGAACAAGGTTTTGTGGATTGATTCCAGGTGGAATGTTCAGATGACAGAGCCTACAGAACGTCCTACCAAGGATACCTGCCTTATTCATTACAATCTGGCCTGCAAGCCATGGCATGATAAGGAAGGCAGATATAGTAAGCATTTCTGGAGAGTGGCAAGTATCACACCGGTTTATGACGAGCTGAAGGAGGAGTTGGCCTCCTACAACGAGGAAAAGCGTCAAAAAGATGAGAAATCCGGAGAAAATCTTTTTAATCTGGCTATCCAGGAAATTTACAAAGAGGACAATTACTTTAATAAATACGCTTTCAAGCTTACAAAGAGTCTCACCAGACAGGAAATAATTCTGAAAAGAGAACAATACGAGCTGGAAGGCAGATTTGACGAGGATTTGGAGGATGATCCACCGGGAAGAGAACTGCTTCCAAACGAAATTACCTATATCAAGACAGGCATTTCTGACAGAGTGAAGAGGAGATATGCTTTTAAGATTGCCCGCTGGTTTGTTAATACCATGATAAAAAAGCATCAGCTGATTATTGATGAGGTCCGTGGTATAGAGAATTATGCCGGACTTAACAGCGGTGCCATTATTACCTGTAATCATTTCAATGCTTTTGACAGCTTTGCCATGCACCTGACTTATGAAAAGTCAGGCCAGCGCAACAGACGTTTTTACAGGATTATAAAAGAGGGTAATTATACCAGCTTTCCGGGCTTTTTCGGCTTCCTTATGAGAAATTGCGACACATTGCCCCTTAGCTCCAACAAGGATACCATGAAAAAGTTCATGAAGGCCGTAGACAGGATCCTGCAGAAGGGACATTTTATCCTGATATACCCTGAGCAGGCTATGTGGTGGAATTACAAAAAGCCCAGACCTTTAAAGAAGGGGGCTTATTACTTCGCAGCCAGAAACAATGTTCCTGTACTCCCGATTTTCATTACCATGAAGGATAGTGAATATCCTGGGGAGGGCGGTATGCCGGTACAAAAGTATACCATTCATATTGAAAAGCCTATTTATCCGGACAGAAAAAAGAAGACAGCAGAGAATGTTGAAGAAATGAAGGCAAAGAATTTTGAAGTCTGGAAGAAGGTGTACGAAAGGGAATACGGCATACCTCTTGAGTATACCTGTGACAAGAAGGACTAAACATCATACTTTTTCATGAGACGCTCCAGCTTTTTTTGAAAATAAGGATACAGCAGTATCATAAAAAGAATGTTGGACAGGCAGTAGGAAAGAGTATATGGAATAGCTGATATAAGGGCTGCTTTGTAGGCTTTTGGAGAGAATTCCTTATAAGTCCACAGTACAGTCCATATATCCATAAGAAATGAATAAAGAATACCTGAAAGCAGGGCGTATATTACTCTGAGTAGGGTATTCTTTTTTATTGCCCCGGAAAAAAGCCCTGCGAAAAATCCGATTAATCCCCAGCCCAGCATCTGGAAGGGGGTCCAGGGCCCCTGACCAAAGAAAAAATTGGAAACAACAGCAGTCATGGAGCCTGTAAGAAAGCCTGCTTCCGGGCCCAGGAAAATACCTGCTATGATGGTAAGAGCAGGCACCGGTTTAATGACCGGAATAAAGCGCCCCAGGACGGATAGGGCAGTCATTATGGCTACCAGTACCAGCCGTCTGGATGAAGTTTTTCTTTTTTCAAAGCTTAAGGCAAAGAGCAGATAGGACAGGAGAATGACTATAAGAATAGCAGCGATGTAGCTTTTTTCACGCATGAAAAGAGAAGCCGATATGGAGGATACCGCTATTAGCAGTAATATCAGCAGTCCTGCAATTATTCTTTTTTGCCGCAGGTTATTTTTCATATAGTAGCTTTATTTTTTATATTTTTAAGGGCGGTGTCTATACACTCGTTTTCCAGTATGACATTGCTATAGATGCCTTTTGTCATGCGGGCAAAGTGAGTGGTATAGAAATAATTATTTTGAAAAAACTGATGGGGCTCTGCGATGGAAGCTATCTGGCCGTCGAAAAGAAGGGCTATTCTGTGGGAAAGGAGGGCGGCCAGCTCGACATCATGGGTAATGAGCAAAATGGTAATCCCCTTATCACTGAGCTTTTTCAGAGCCTCGGCCACGATGCGCTTATTTTCTGTATCCAAGCCCTTGGTAGGCTCATCCAGGAGCAGTATGCGGGTATCTTTGGAGAGCACCATATTTAGAGCCAGCAGGGCCTTCTCACCACCTGACAGGTCATAGGGGTGAGTATTCATGTGGGCATCCATAGGGAAAATGGGAGCAGGGATATTTTTTAATTCCTCTGCTACGGTGTCCTTCAAAAACATGGTTTCTACCTGCTGGGGAAGCATGGTAATGAGGGTGTAGAGCTGGTCTTTACCATACTTTTTTAAGGCTTTTCCCAGAAGCTTTATATGACCGTAATCAGGCGACAATAGGCCTGCAATCAGCTGGAGCAGGGTGCTTTTTCCCTGGCCGTTGCCTCCTAAAAGGGTACATATTTCTCCCTCCTGTATAGTAAGGTCCAGATCTCTAAGTACAGGACTCCCCTGCTTTTGATAGCTGAAGGTCAGATCATTTATGCAGATGGCAGGGGGATTTTTCCCGGAGCTGCCAGGAGCAGGTAAGGGGAAAGATGCGTTAAAATCCGTTTTTTTGCCTATTTTATCCATGATAAAACGCCTGCCCTCCGCTATAGTCATGGGGATATCGGTGCCTTCTACATATTTTTCCACAGCTTTATATAGGCGAACTGAGGCCGGAAAGGCTGACAGTATAGGAGCATTACAGGGGAGACTTTTGATAGATGGCTTTATCCTGTCAAAGCTATAGCTGTGATCGGGCTGTAGTATAAGCAGGCTATCGGTGTGGGCTGCCACGGACTCCAGTCTGTGCTCTACCAGAATAATGGTAATACCGGTATCCCGGTGCAGCCTTCCCAGAATCTCCATGAATTCCTCTGTGGCGATGGGGTCCAGCTGGGCTGTAGGCTCATCCAGCAGAAGTAAAGAAGGATTCATACAAAGGACAGAGGCCAGATTGAGCAGCTGTTTCTGACCACCTGAAAGGGTATGGGTCTCACGCTCAAAAAGATCTGCAATACCCAGGTAGGAGGACACTTCTGCAGTACGTATCCGAATAGTATCGGAGGGTAGTCCCAGGCTCTCCATGCCGAAAGCCAGCTCATGCCATACCTTGTCAGTCACCAGCTGTTTATCCGGATCCTGGAAAACAAAGCCTATAGCTGAGGCACTTTCCACGGGTGAGAGAGCAGACAGCTCTTTTCCGTCTATAAATATATGGCCTGATATCCGTCCCTTGGGGGCTAATTCCGGTTTTATCAGGGATAAAAGAGTAGATTTACCGCTGCCGGAAGGTCCAATCACAGTGAGAAAGCTTCCTGCCTCCAGACAGAAAGAAAGATTCTTTATGACAGGGCTGCCATCAGGATAGCTGAAAGATAGATTATCTATTTTAATTTTTTCCATTTAGTGCCTTCTTTCTTTCAGGTAGATAAATACAGGAATAAGAGTCAGCAGCAGGCCGGGAAGCAGTATGAGTAAAAGGCCCGCAGGAGTTATTGTTATAGTAAATTCCGGGTAGAAAAGACATTGGTCTGTCTTTATTATCCCTGCTACTATGATAGGCAGGGATAGAAGTAAAGTAGAAGTGATAAGCAGCATATCCCTTTTCCTTATTTTGAAACGGCGGGCAGAGCTGCGATGGGGCAGTGAATAGCCTCTGGCTTCCATGCTGTCGGCACTGGTGATTCCCTTTTCCAGTGAATACCCTGCTACAGACAGAAATATAAGGACCTTTCCCCTTATGGATGACAGGATATCATCTGATTTGTAGACACCTCTGACTTTGGCTGCATTTTCTGCTGCCCTATACTGCCTGGAAAAATCCGGGACGAAGCGTAGCACCATGGAGAAAAGCAGGGCCAGACGGGGAGAAAGACCGCCGAACAGGCACATTAGGTGCTCCGATGTCATTGCCAGAGATAAAAGCTTGAACCAAAGAATCAGCTGTAGTAGTTGAAAGCTTAAGAAAAGGCCGTATATCAAGGCTTCCAGAGTGATGGCTTTTCCCTGAAGATAAAACAGGATGGTATTGCCATGATGGGAAAAAAGAGGATTCAATATACCTATTATGAGGCAGAAAAGAAGAATGGGGATAAAGGAATGATTCTCTTTTTTTCTGAAAATAAAGAAGGAAGTGGTGACAGATATACAGGAAATCAGGGTTAAAGCAGGATTATTAATGATACCTGTAAGCAGTATCACCAGGAGGAAAAATATGAAATTGGTAAGGGGGTGATACTGTTGTAAAGGTCTCAAATTATCTCCTTTGCCTACTTTGTTGTGAGGTCGTCTCCCATATTGGTAGTATATTTCCATTCGATAATGTCGCCGTCTTTAAGCCGGTAGCTGCCACAGTCCACATTTGGAGCAATGGAATTTACAAAGTACATCCAACCGGACAGATTACCGAAATCACGTTCGTAGATATTGTTGATACCCTGCACATATACTGAACCGGAAAGCTTGGTATCGCAATTAATATTATTTCTCATACAAAGAGCAGACAAAACATCATACACTGTGGCACCTTCTGTAATATTTACAGTGGTCTCAGCTAAAATAATACCATTTTCCGGTACTATACTGCTGTGCTTGTCTTTGATTGTATGGCAGGTAACAGATAATGTGACCCGGCCTACAGGGGCTTTGGTATTGCTCTCCGGACCCACTGTAATGACTTCTTCTGTCTGTCCGGGTGTGGCAGGCAGAGTGATAGTAAGAACAGATGCCAAAAGAAGCAGTATAATCCATAAGAAACCTAAGAAAATAAGATTTCTGGAGTTGATTTTACGAGTAAATAACAAAATCAAAAATAAGATAAGTATAAGGCCTGTGGCTATCAGCATAAGGAGGCCATGCCGGGCCAGGAAAGAAGGGCCGGAGACAGAGGGGCTGCCTGAGTCTGGAGTTGTAAAAGAAGATGGAGTAGGAGGGGCTGTAGGGACTACAGTTGGTGCTGTAGTGGGAGCTACAGTGGTTGTAGGACTGATGGCAGCTGTCGGCTCAGCAGTAGGCAGCGGCGTGGCAGTAGGCAGCGGTGTGCCGGTGGGAGCTATAGTAGGCGTTACAGTAGGCGCTGACCAAATGAAGAAAAACGGTTCTCCTTGGTAGAAAGAATGAAGAGCAACCAGGGAATAAAAGGCCTGGGTGGTAGCAAGGACATTGGAGGCCCCATTATAGGCATGGGAAAAGGTGCCGTCCTGCAAATGATACTTAAGAAGCCCATCCAGGAGATTGCCGGATTTTATAAAGCGACTGTCGCTTATAGGATCAATGCCCAGTGAAGTAAGAGCCATAATAACCTGAGCCACACTTTCAGGATTAGCTGTGCCATAGGACTTATAGTCGCCATCAGCCTCCTGCTTATTGCTTAAAAAGCCCAATGCTTCATCTATTACCTGAGATACTTTTTCAGACCTGCGAATAGGGCTGGCAGCCAGAGCCTGGAGAGTCATGGCAGTTACGTCTGTGTCACCATAATTTCCAAAAAGGGAGAAACCGCCGTCTTCACGCCTGAAGGTCAGCATTTTTTCAAAAAGCTCTTCATAGGAGGGGGCACCTGCGGTATAGCCGTTATTCATGAGATGCATGCCGAAAATGTAATCCATTATACCGTTATCGCCATACCAGTCGGCAGCGGTGGCTGTTATATTAGAATTATCAAAGTCTCCACAGGCCAGCAGGGCAAGGGCCATTTTGAGTCTGCTGACGGTGGAAAGCTTATTGCCTGATGAGAGGATATCATTTATGCCTGCTTTTATAGGGGACATATCCAGATGTGGAGCATAGTGAGAGAGGCCCATGGCATACCATTCGCCGGTACCGTTAAGCTGAGAAGGCAGTATAGTATGGACCCAGAGGGTTAAGCTGTCGCTAGTGCTGTCTGCAGCTATATCCCTTGCTTCGTGAGCTATTATTTGCTCAATAAAAAAACCGCACTCATCCTTAGCAGCACCATAAGACGGAATACTATCCTGTATACAGGACAGTAACAGTATTAAACTTGCCAGGATGAATGCGATTTGTTTTTTCATAATTTTATATATTATCTTGCGCGCTTTTTAACAATAACAGCGGCCATCAGAGAGAAAACTGCAACGAAAAGCACAATCATAAGAGGTGCAAAAGAAACGCCTGTTTCAGGGGTAGCTGCGGCTACTGTAACTGTGCATACCGGAGGAACGATTACCTTGGTGGCATGAGTAGCAGAGATAACAGCAGTGCCGGCATCCGTAAGAGTAATAGTAGCCTTGCCATCTGCATCGGTCTTAACATCTGTAGCGACGCCATTTACTGTGATTGTAGCATCTGCAAGAGGAGCTACAACAGGATTCCAGCTGGCATCATAGCCTGAAGCGGAAAGAGTAAGGGTAACAGTTGCGCCTGTGTTAACCTTTTTCTCAGCTGCATCAAAGTAGGAAAAAGCATCTGACCAGGTAGTAAGATCATTATAGGTATAAGCTACGATATAGTCGCCATTCTGTACCTCTTCCTGAGCAACAAGACCTGTCAGTGTGTTATTGCGATAGAAGCCGTATCCGCCATCGTTGGAAACACCCCAGAGCTTTTCTACAAAGCCGGTAGCGCCCAGTGCATACCCGCTGGCACCATCTGCATATTTATCAGTATGGACAATGATGAGTACATCATTTACAGTAAGCTTACCGTCATTATCAACGTCTGTAACCTTTACAGGTACCTGAGTAA
>JAZUFN010000164.1:0-8488 GCA_045640725.1 Lachnospiraceae bacterium | reverse complement strand
TATTCATCATCCACAAAGGTGGTCAGGAAAAGTACTCTGGCTGCCGGGAACTCCGATAAAACCTGAGCCAATGCATCCGTACCGTTCATTCTCTGCATTCTGACGTCCATAAGCAGTACATCAGGATGGTAGGTCCTAAATAAAGTCAATGCCTCATCTCCGTCGCTGCCTGTGGCGACTATTTTGATTTCGGGATCTGTTTCAATAATCATCTTTAGCGACATGGTTACCAAAGAATCGTCATCTATAAGAACAACCTGCATATTTTTCTCCTCTATTGTCTATTCTTAGGTATGGAAATAAAAATTCTAAAACCTGATTCGTTGTTTATGGTAATGACTCCTCCCAAGGCAGTGACTCGATCCTTCATATTGGTAAGTCCTATACCGTTTGTATCTGATTGGGAGGATTTTGTGCCGTTATCCTCTATAAGTAGCTGAAAAAAACCGGGATGCTCATGAATGTATATGGAGGCCTTGCTGGCATTACTATGCTTGGAAATATTATTCAAAGCTTCCTTTGCAATAGTTATAAAGCAATATTTTACATCTCTGGGAACCTGCGAAGAGGTCTCGCAGTGGAGATCTACAGGGCAAAATTCGAAGCTGTCACATAAGCTTTTGATACTGCTGTTCAAATCTATGGATTCGTCATGCAGGTCATGAACACTGTTTCTGATGTTGTTCATGGCATCGTCCAGAGTATCCTTGAGCTGGCCCATAAACGGTTTTATCTGCTGATCTGTCGTGATGGCATTAATGGAACCTGCTTGGATAATCGCACGGGACAGAAGATGACCCACGTTGTCGTGAATTTCACGAGCAATGCGGTTTCTTTCGGTCATGGTGGCCAGATGTATCTGATCGTGCTGCATTTCCATCAATTGCTTATTTTTACGATTGAGCTCGATTTCTCGCTCTACAGATGAATCACGTAGGTCAATAACCTTTTTGTTAAGGTCGTTATTTTTCTGGGTGTTATAAGCCATATACAATGAGAGTAATCCCAGAATCAAAGGACTAATCATAGAAGGGAAGGTACCACGAGTAGAAAATGACAGGATCAGCAGGAAAAGCCCGGAGACCTGAGTATAATACTTGGAATATATACCAAAATAGATTACTGCAGGAAAAAAGGCTATGGTTTCCGGAAAAAATAAAACACCGACAGCGGATAAAAGGATAAAAACGAAAAGCATCTTTTCGTAACGAATTACCTGAAGCAACGATACAACAATAATAGCGCATAGCAGTCTTATAATATCAGATATGTCTGCAAACTTGTAATCACAGGCTATGATGCCCAATATAATTAAAATGTAAGGCTCTATATATTTTGCCATCATCTGACGCCTCCTTCCCTTTGGTATCTATCTAAAACATAGGTTACGTTTTTGTTCATGTGACAAATGTCATATCAGATACTTACATATTACACTTATCCTACCAGTTTGCAAGGAGTATTATGTATGTGTTTTGAACGAGCTGTGAATAGTAACTGTGATATTCACAGTTAGTCCTTTATATAAGGACTCCGCAAATTCATTTGCAGGAGAAAATCGCGAACAAAATTGTTTGTAAAGGAGAATGAAAAAATGGTTGTAAAAATTGAGAATCTGGTAAAGAGATATGGTGATCTGGTAGCTTTAGATCATTTTAATCTCTCTATTGAAGAAGGTGAGATATTCGGCCTGCTGGGGCCGAATGGGTCAGGAAAATCAACGACTATTAACTGTCTTTTATCCATTTTGGAATATGACAAGGGCAATATTGAGATATTCGGAAAAACCATGACACCTTCCAGCTACGACATCAAGAGAGATATTGGTGTCATCATGCAGAATGTGGCGGTATTTGAAGAGCTTACCGTATATGAAAATGTTGACTATTTTTGCAGTCTGTATGTTAAAGATAAGGCAAAAAGAAAGCAACTGGTAGAGGAGGCAATAGAATTTGTTGATCTTAAGGATTATAAGAAATTCTATCCCAAAAAATTGTCCGGCGGTCTGTTAAGAAGACTTAACATAGCCTGCGGTATCGCTCATAAGCCCAAGCTCATTATCCTGGATGAGCCTACAGTAGCAGTCGATCCCCAGAGTAGAAATAAAATCCTTGAAGGCATTAAAGAGCTGAATCGTCAGGGGGCTACAATTATTTACACTACTCATTACATGGAGGAAGTGGAGCAGATTTGTACCAGGATTCTGATTATGGATAAGGGCAAAAATGTGGCAATAGGTACAAAAGATCAGTTAAAGGCAATGCTGGATTTAGGAGAGACCATAAGCATGGAAGTGCTTGATATCCCTGAGATTGCCCTAAAGACCATTAGCACTCTTCCACATGCACTGAATGTGACATACGAGAATCAAGTGCTCAAGGTAAAGTATTCCAAGGGTAAACACAACCTGCTGAGACTGTTGGATGTTCTTAAAGAGTATGATGTTCAGGTGGGTAATATCCATTCCGAAGTGCCTACATTAAATGATGTGTTCCTGGCTATTACCGGTAAAGAGCTTAGAGATTGATGAGATTAGGGAGTTGAAAATGAGCGGAAAATATAAGATTTTGGTAGAGCTGAGAAACTGGGCAACATTGTTTTGGGCCCTGGCTTTTCCCATTGTTCTCAGTACGCTTTTTAAATTTATGTTTGGTGGTATAGCTGACGCATCTGCTTTTTCCGAGACCAATATCGGTGTGGTGGTTAGCGAAAATGCCGGCGAGAGCGAAAAAGAATTTTTAAAAATTTCCCGTGAGGTTACTCTGGGAGATCATAATATGTTTGTTGTTAACGAATACACAGATGCAGATAAGGCATCCGATGACCTGAAGGAAGGAAAAATCCTTGGAATTATTGATTTGAACAATAATTATGAGATTACATTCAAAGGAAACGGAGTGGCAGAATCTCTTATAAAGGTCTTTGTTGAACAGTATATGCAAAACATACAACTGATAGAGGATGCTATAAAACAGCATCCGGAAAATATACAAAAAATAGTCAACGCAGTTACCGG
The DNA here is from genome assembly GCA_045640725.1 of Lachnospiraceae bacterium. Lineage (GTDB taxonomy): Bacteria > Bacillota > Clostridia > Lachnospirales > Lachnospiraceae > RGIG3528. The sequence continues at coordinate 5,472 of JAZUFN010000164.1, read as the reverse complement.
AGGTATATCTAAAACAATTACTGTGAAGGCGATAGAGTTAAAGGGGGCTGATAAGGATCCTTTTGCTCAGTATATGTATTCAGTTATTGGCATGACTTGCCTGATTGCCTGCAATATGGGATGCTATATAGCTATTATGATTCAGGCTGATGCGTCTCCTCTGGGCGCCAGAAGAAGCGTATCGCCCACAAAGAAATCCAAGATTATTTTTTCGGATTTCCTGGCTTCATATGTGCTGTACGGAGCCATGTCCATGGTAGTACTTATGTTTATGAGATTTATTCTTAAGGTGAATTTTGGTGATTTCATGTTGCCTGTAATAGTGGCAACTCTGATAGGCGATTTTTGTGGATTGGCAGCAGGACTTATGATTGGAGTATGCGTAAGAGGCTCAGTAAAAAAGAAAGAAGGTCTTTGCGTACTGTTCTTTATGGGAAGCTCCTTCCTGGCCGGTCTTCAGTGGGGAGATATAGTAAGAATTTTGGAAAAAAACGTGCCTATAGTTAACAGGATTAACCCTGCTACTCTTATTGTGAACAGCTTCAAATCCTGGGCCGTGTTTGGGGATATGACACATTATTTGATTAATATAGCAACACTTTTCGTAATTGGAATATTATTCCTCTTCATCAGTGTTCTTAAGCTTAGGAGGACTAAATATGCAAGTGTTTAAGCTGTTTTTTAAAATGCTTCGCTCCAATTTCAAATTATTAATGATATATTTTGGAGTGTTTATGGGAATGATTACAATCCTGGTCAATTTGCAGTACAGCAAGGTGCAGACAGGGTACTCACAGGATAGGCTGAATTTGGCTGTTATAGATGAAGATAAATCATTATACTCCCGAGCTTTTATGGAATATTTCGGAGCTAAACATAATGTTACAGAAACAGAAAATAACGAAAAGGAAATCGCGGAGGGATTGTACTGGAGAGACTATGATTATGTAGTTGTTATCCCAAAAGGCTTTAGCGACAGTTTGGTAAAGGATACTCCCATGGAGCTTAAGAAAATGGAAGTACCCGGTAGCTTTTCTTCCGGTTATTTTGAAGCTGATTTTAATATGTTTAATCAAAAGCTTATTACCCTTTTGGAATGTGATATGACTATGGAAGAGGCAATCGACGAGATTATGAAACTGAGGGAAGTGACTCCTTCTGTGCAGATGGCATCCTTCATAAATAAGTCTCAGGGAGATACAATAACAGGTGTGTATAATCACATGCCGTATTTCTTTATTGCAGTAGGAATAGCAGCGATTTCTCTGGTGCTTCACTCAATAAATCAAAGAGAAGTGAAGGACAGAACCGAGTGCTCACCTGCTACCATAGTAAGCAGAAATATAGGACTTGTTGCAGGAGTTATTGTAATGGGCCTCATCATGCAGGTGATTGGAATTGTGTTGGCAGCTGTTTTTTCAGGCGGCAAAGTGTTTACAGACTCCAGACTGCCATATTTCATGATTAATTCTGTGTGTGTAATGGTATTTTCACTTTCATTAGGCTACTTCGCAGGGATGATTGCTAAAAGCGATGCGGCTATGAACGGCTTGATCAATGTTTTCAGCTTGACATTATGCTTTATGGGAGGTGTCTTTGTTCCACCTGCAGTATTTGGCGATAAAGTAAAGGCCGTTTGCAGATTTGTTCCTACTTACTGGTATACTACCAACAATGATATGATAGGAAAAATGGTAGAAGCAGACAGTAATTTCATAGGCACTCTTACCAAGAATTGTGTTGGAATGCTACTGGCCGGAATGGCTGTTTTTACGATAACGCTGGTTTTTGTCAGTGCAAAGAGAAAGAGAAGATAAGCATAAAAAATGTCACAGGGAAAAGGTTCTCTGTGACAATTTTTTTATTGTTCTCTGAATACTATTTCACCGGTATCCGAATTCATGCTCTCAATGATGGCCAGACTCTCTAAATCCAAGCCACGCTGGCGGATGATTTCGCCACCCTGCTGGAAACCTTTTTCAATGCATATTCCGATACCTTCTACAGTAGCCCCTGCACTGTCAATAAGCTCCAGTAGGCCCAGCACTGCGCATCCGTTGGCTAAAAAGTCATCGATAATAAGTACGTGATCATCTTTATTTAAAAATTTCTTGGAGACAATAACATCATAGACTCTCTTTTTTGTAAAGCTTTCAATCTTGCAATTATAAGTCTCACCATCCAGATTGACTGACTGAGTTTTTTTGGCAAATACCACCGGTACATTGAAGTACTGAGCAGCTACACAGGCGATGCCTATGCCGGAAGCCTCAATTGTAAGGATTTTGGTAATGTTTTTGTCTCCAAAGAGTCTATGGAATTCCTTGCCAATCTCCTGATACAGAGTGACATCAATCTGATGATTTAGGAAACTGTCCACTTTAAGTACATTTCCGGGTTTAACTATACCATCTTTTTTAATTCTTTCTTCCAGAAGCTTCATAACGAAGTATCCCCCTTTTCAAATGTAAAATCGGCGTTCAACTCCAATATACACTCATTTTAACGAAAGCACAATTCAGCATTACTTATCAAAGAAATTAGATTTATAAATTTTACAGAAATTTAATATTTGGTGTAGTATATATATATAAATCGGAGGCATGTATTCCGAGACATAAAAGGAGAGATTATATGAAAATCAGACGTATTTTATGCGTAATGCTTGCTGCTATGATGCTTATGTCACTGACAGCATGCGGTGGTAAAAAGGATGATGCAGTTAAGATTGGTGTTATTCTTATTGGTGATGAGACAGAAGGCTATTCAGCTGCTCATATGGACGGCATCAAGGCTGCTGCCAAAGAGCTGGGGCTGGGAGATAATGTTGTATTTAAATACAAGGTAGAAGAGAGCAATGACTGTTCAGATGCAGCTCGTGACCTTATTGAATCAGACGGATGCACAGTGATTTTTTCCAATTCATATGGCCATCAGACATTTATGGTGGAGGTAGCAAAAGAGTATCCTGATGTGGCATTTGTTTCCATGACAGGTGATTTTGCAGCTCTTACAGGACTTAAAAATTTCTCAAATGCTTTTACAAAGGTATATGAGTCCAGATATGTATCAGGTGTAGTTGCAGGTATGAAGGTTAAGGAGCTTGTCGAGTCAGGTAAGCTTACAAAAGAGACTCAGGCAAATTCTTTCGATGCAAACGGTAACGTTAAGATCGGCTATGTAGGCGCTTTCAACTATGCAGAAGTTGTATCCGGATTCACAGCTTTTTATCTGGGTGCAAAGAGTGTATATGAGAATCTGGTAATGGAAGTTATCTATACCAATTCATGGTTTGATATTGATAAAGAGGGTGCGGCAGCAGAGGCTCTTATTGCTCATGGTGCAGTAGTTATCGGTCAGCATGCTGACTCTACAGGTGCTCCTGCAGCTACTCAGAAGCTTTTGGATCAGGGTAAAATCTGCTACTCTGTAGGCTATAATGTAGATATGCTGGCTACAGCTAAGACAGCTGCACTTACATCTGCTACAAACAACTGGAAGCAGTATTACAGCTATGCTATCAAGCAGGTACAGAATGGTGAGGCAATCGCTACCAACTGGGCAGAAGGTTATTCTAATGACGCAGTAGGCATCACAACACTTGGTCCAAGCTGCGCAGCAGGTACAGCTGAGAAGGTTAAGGAAGTAGAGGCTGCTCTCAAGGCAGGTACTCTTAAGGTATTTGATACAAATAAGTTTACTGTTAAGGGAGAGAAGGTTACAAGTGCAAAGGTTGACCTTTCCTTCATGGATTGGGTGGCTATGAAGCCTATCTACCAGGGAGAAACAGTAGAGGCTATTGTTAACGGCGAATTCAAGGAGTCCTTCTTCAGAAGTGCACCTTATTTCTCACTTATCGTTGATGGCATCACAGAGGGTGGCGTTATCGAGAAATAATATCAGTGTTTCAGGCATTGATACATAATCACTAAGTTCAATACGGCCTTTGTGCGTGCTTCGCGCCGTATGAAGGCCGACGTTGAAATTTTGCGTAGGCAAAAGGAAAAAGGAAAAAGGAAATAATATGTCAAATGCTATTGAGTTTAAAAATGTCACAAAGTCGTTTGGGACTGTCTTTGCGAACCATAATGTGACTCTGGGCATTACAAAGGGTGAGATACTTTCACTATTGGGGGAAAACGGTAGTGGCAAAACATCTCTTATGAACCTGGTTGCGGGTATATACTATCCGGATGCAGGTGAGATTTTTGTAAATGGGGTGAAGAGAGAAATTACTTCTCCTCATGATTCTTTGGAATTAGGCATCGGAATGATTCATCAGCACTTTAAGCTGATAGATGTTTTTGATGGTGTGGAAAATATTGCTCTGACTATACCAAAGTCAGAGAAGTACGACATAAAGGCGGTAAGAAAAAAAGCTACGGAAATCTGTGAAAAATACGGCTTTGATTTGGATCTTTCCCAAAAGGTATACAATATGTCCGTATCCCAGAAGCAGACTCTGGAGATAGTCAAGGTACTCTACAGAGGGGCTGATATTCTTATTCTGGATGAGCCCACTGCAGTTCTTACCATGCAGGAGACCAAGAAGCTGTTTAATGTCATCCGTCTTATGAAAAAAGATGGAAAGACTGTAGTTATTATTACGCATAAGCTAAACGAGGTCATGGAGATATCTGACAAAGTATCTGTGTTGCGTCGTGGCGAATTTGTGGGTACAGTAGCTACTTGCGATACCAACGAGAATGCTCTGACAGAGATGATGGTTGGTGAAAAAGTTGATTTGAATATAGAGAGACCTGTGGTGGAAAATAAGCGTAAAAAGCTGGAGATTGCCCATTTATCAGCCTTCAACGATTATGGCGTCCAGGTCCTTCACGATATATCTTTTGATGTTTATGGCGGAGAAATCCTGGGTATTGCCGGTGTATCAGGCAACGGACAAAAAGAACTTTTAGAGGCTATAGCCGGTCTGCAGCCTACAGTTATGGGATCTTCCGTTAAGTACTATCCCGAAAAAGGTAGTCTTCATGGCGCTGCGGAGAAAGCAGCAGTTCATGAAAATATTGTTAGCGACAGAGATGAGGGTGAGCCTCAGACATTGGAGCTTATTGGAAAAACGCCGCGTCTTATTCGTGACGCCGGCATCCACCTTTCATTTGTACCTGAAGACAGATTGGGTATGGGACTGGTGGCGTCTATGGGTATGCCGGGTAATATGATGCTGAAATCCTACAGTAAGGGTAACAGCATGTTTATTGATAAAAAGGAGCCTACAGCTCTTGCAAAAGAGATAAAGGATAGCCTGGGGGTAGTTACTCCGGATGTTGATACTCCTGTTTCCAGACTTTCAGGCGGTAATGTTCAGAAGGTCCTGGTAGGACGTGAAATAGCACAGAGTCCTGCAGTGCCCATGACTGCCTATGCCGTCAAAGGCCTGGATATCAATACGTGTTATACTATCTATCATCTCCTGAATGAACAGAAGAAGAATGGTGTAGCTGTCATTTA
>JAZUFN010000163.1:0-10149 GCA_045640725.1 Lachnospiraceae bacterium | reverse complement strand
TGGTGAAGAGATATCTTACTCAGGCTTTTGCCAATCAGGCTGCGGCACTTAAGGAATTCCAGGATCCTACGGGTATGTGGCACACTTTGGTGGATGATCCCACATCCTATGTGGAGACCAGCGCTACCTGTGGTTTTGCCTATGGTATTTTAAAGGGTGTTCACGACGGGCTCATTGGAAAAGAGTACGAGGAAGTGGCACTCAAGGCTTTGAAGCCTGTTCTGGGCTATATCGACGATACGGGGATTGTTAATCAGGTATCCTACGGCACAGCCATGGGACGTGAGTCAAAGCAGTTTTACAAGGAGATAGAAATAAAACCAATGCCCTATGGACAGGCAATGGCCATTTTATTTTTATTAGAAACACAAAAGGTTTCATAGGAGGAAAATTTATGAAAAAGAGATTTTTGGCTCTTGCAATGGCAGCAATGATGGTTGTTTCCCTTGCAGCATGTGGAGGCGGCAATTCAAAGCCAACCACAACACCGGCAACAACAAACACACCGGCTCCTACACAGGATCCTACAAAGATGACATTCACACAGGCTCCCAGCATTAAGAGCACTGTAGCTGTTACTGACAGAATTCCTGTTGCAGCAGATGTATATGTAGAGCAGGTAGATGCACATGGTGCAACACTTGAGATTGGTCAGTACGGCGGCACTATCAATCTTAACTACGCTGGTAAGTCCAATGCATGGGATATCTGCAGACCTATGCTTGAGAGTATTATCAGATTCAATGCTGATGGTTCTTTCACCATGAACGTTATCAAAGAGGCTACTGCATCTGCTGATAAAAAGGTATGGACCTTCAAGCTCAGAGAAGGTATGAAGTGGTCAGATGGCCAGCCTTTCACAGCTGACGATATCGTTTTCTGGTACAACACAATTCATAAAACAAACTTTGACTCACAGGCATCCTGGTCTGCTCTTCTTGATTCAGAGACCGGTAATCCATGTGTAGTTACAAAGGTAGATGACTACACAGTTACATGGACCTTTGAGAATCCTAAGTATTCCATCGATTTCATCGAGAATGGTAACTTCAAGTGGTGCTGGGCTCCTAAGCATTTCTGGCTTGGTAACGGCCTTATTGCAGCTTCTGTAGATCCTTCCGTATCTACACTTTCCGACGAGGAAGTTCTTGCAAATGCAGCAAAGCTTGGTTTTGAGTATTCAGATATCGCAAGCTTTGGTAAGCAGCTTGCATACAAGTCCTGGAATGGTGCCGGTATCCCTCAGCTCAATGCTTGGGTACTTACAACACAGTCCGGTCTTAACAATCCTACAGGCGAGAGATGTCTCCTTATTCGTAACGAGTACTACTGGAAGGTAGATGCTAATGGCCAGCAGCTTCCTTACTGCGACGAGATTCAGTTCAGAAAGCTTGGCGACAACGCTGAGCAGGCTCTTCTTGAGGGCAGCCTTGATCTGATGGATGTTGACATGGCAAAGGTTACGACTCTTGAGACTCAGGCTGCTGGTAAGCTTCAGAGAATTATCTGGTCCGGTACTTCCTTTGGTGGTACACAGTTAACCTTCAACTACACAAGTGAAAACAGCAAGTATGCTGAGCTTTTCAACAATATTGCTTTCCGTGAGGCTATGTCTATCTGTGTTGACCGTACAACAGTTGCAGCTCTTCTTTCCAAGAACATGCTTGATGGCGGACAGGCTGCTCCAGCGGTAGGTGCGTTCGGTTATGATGCTGAATGGTCTACAAAGTGGACAGAGTATGATAAGGATAACGTAAAGGCTAAGTCTCTTCTTGAGTCCTGTGGTCTTAAGATGGGTAATGATGGCTTATATCATTTTGCTGATGGTTCAGAGCTCGTAATTGATTTCCTTTCTTATGTAACAAGTGGTGCAGCAGATGCTTATCCTGTTCTTGAGCAGTATTTCACAGCTCTTGGCATTAAGACAACTTTCTCAGAGCTTGAGCAGGATACATATGATCTTCAGATTCGTAACAATAACTGGGTAGCATGTATCAATCCTCATACAGCCCTTTCAGGTATGAACATGAAGGATAGAGTACAGCCTTTCGTTCCTATTCAGCAGAAGGCTGAGTGGCAGGGTAACTTTGGTACTTACTACGAGACAAAGGGCGAATCAGGTACAAAGCCTACAGGTGATATGGCTAAGCTCGTTGAGCTCTATGAGCAGTGGGCAAAGGCTACAGACGGTGCTTCAAAGGATAAGATCAACCTTGAAGTATACAAGATTCTTAAGGACAACATGTGGACAATTGCTTATGTAGAGAGTGCTCCAACATATGTACTTGCAAATGTTTCTATCCACAACTATCCTAACAACCTTACAAGCTGTGATCTTTACCAGTATTCCAATATTGTTCACTTTGAGGCAATTTTCAAAAAGTAATTTGAGCAACTAATTTTTTGGGGACGGGGAACTGCTTTCCCGTCCCTGATTTGTTAGAGAGGGGCTTTATATGAAGAAGTTTTTAACAAAAGACCTAAAGGAATTTTTCAAGAAGGACCTGGTTAGCTATATCATAAAGCGTGTACTTATGTTTATTCCTACCTTGTTCCTCATTTCATTCCTGGTATATTTTGTAATTCAGCTCCCTCCGGGAGACTTTGTAGATAACTATGTATCAAATATGGATGATTCCGAGAGAGCATCCATGACTTTGGAAGATATTGAACAAATGAGAAAGGATTACGGACTTGATGATCCTTTCATCGTATCTTACGGAAAATGGATTTCAGATATTATCTGGACTCCGTCAGATACAGCATTTTATAGAAGATACCATTCCCATCACAACTGGAAATACTCCTTTGCATACAACAAGAATGTATGGTCAGTAGTAGAGGAAAAACTGGGAATTACTATTCTGGTATCTGCAATTATTATGCTTTTCCAGTATGTGGTGTCTATACCTATTGCGGTATATTCAGCTACACATCAGTATTCGCCGGGAGATTACATTTTCTCTGTAATTGGTTTCCTGGGGACGGCGATACCAAACTTTATTTTGGCAATTATACTTATGTTTTTATCGTATAAATGGACCGGAGACGCAAGAATTGGTCTGTTAACAGATGATATGGTAAGAAACGGTATTAACTGGAGCAACATTGGGGTTTTCCTGCAGCATCTGATTATTCCTATCATCGTTATTGGTACATCCGGTACCTGTGGCATTATTAGATCTGTAAGAGCACAGATGCTGGATGAAGTAGGACAGCAGTACACACTTACAGCCAGAGCAAAGGGCGTTTCTGAAGGCAAGATTATCATGAAATACTGCTTCAGAGCAGCTATCAATCCTACCGTTTCCGGTATGGGCGGTATTCTTTCCAGCCTTTTCTCAGGCTCCACAGTAACAGCTATGGTACTTGGCCTTGAGGTACAGGGACCTGAGCTTTTGAAGGCTCTTCAGTGTCAGGACATGTATCTGGCAGGCGCTATCGTAATGGTACAGGCTACACTGGTAGTAATTGGTATTCTGCTTTCCGATATTGTACTTGCTTTCCTTGATCCACGAATCAGATATTCCGGAGGTGGCAGATAATGGCAAAAAAGAAAAAAGATTATTATCTTGCTTCACAGTGGACACTGATGGCAAGAAAGCTTAGAAAGCATAAATTAGCCAGAGTATCTTTCTTTATACTTCTGGTACTGTATATAGGTGCTTTATTTGCAGATTTCCTGGCACCTTATACACTTACCGAGTTTGATAATTTATACATTGATGCAGCACCTACTGAATTCCATACTACCTTTGAGGGAGAGCATGTCGGACTTTTTGTATATGCAAATAAGATTCAGAGAAATCCTCTGGACCGTCTGGATGTACAGCTGGTGCCTGATACATCTGAATATTATAAAGTTAAGTTCTTTGTAAAGGGCGCTGAGTATAAGATTTTGGGCCTGATTAAATGTGATCTTCATCTCTTTGGTGTAGAGCAGGGCTCTAATGGTGGTACTTCCGCCAGAATTATGCTGTTTGGTGCGGATAAGCTGGGACGAGACATTTTCTCCAGAGTGCTTCTGGGCAGCCGCGTTTCCCTGACTATTCCTTTTGCCAGTGCCATTATCAGCTTTTTCCTGGGTATTGTAATCGGCTCTATTTCCGGCTACTTCGGTGGAGTTATCGACCTTGTTATCCAGCGAATTATCGAGGTTATCGGTGCAGTTCCACAGATTCCTCTTTGGATGGCTCTTTCCGCAGCTATTCCTGCAGGTATTGATCCTATCCGACTATATTTGTATATTACGGTTATTTTGTCCTTTATTAACTGGACCGGTATGGCTCGTATAGTACGTGGTAAATTCCTGTCTCTTAAGAATGAAGACTACGTTATGGCAGCACGTCTGGCCGGCGTAAGTACCTGGAAGATTATCTGGAAGCACCTTGTTCCCGGCTTCTTAAGCTACCTGATTGTGTCCATGACACTGGGTATTCCGGGCTCTATCGTAGGTGAGACTTCCATGTCATACCTGGGTCTGGGTATCAGAACTCCTGCTACATCCTGGGGTGTTCTGCTTCAGGAGGCTGGTTCTGTTGTTGAGGTAGCAGGTTCTCCTCACAAGCTTATTCCTATTATTTTTGTAACTATCACGGTTCTCGCATACAACTTTCTGGGAGACGGTCTCAGAGATGCTGCAGATCCTTATAAGTAAATTGGAGGTAATTTCATGGAAAAAGATAGAATACTTGAAGTACGCGACCTCCATGTAGATATCCATCAGATGGATGGTGTTCTTACTCCTGTAAGAGGCGTGAACTTTGAGATAAAAGAGGGCGAGACCTTAGGCCTGGTAGGCGAATCCGGTTGCGGAAAATCCCTTACCTGTAAGGCTATTCTTGCCATTAACGACAAAAAATGTAAGAGCTCCGGAGAGATATTGTTTAACTCTGAGGAGACCGGTGAAGTAGACATACTCTCAATGGACCCTAAGGGAAAGGAAATCAGAAATGTCCGCGGCAAGCAAATTTCCATGATTTTCCAGGAGCCTATGGTGGCTTTTTCTCCTATGTATACCATTGGTAATCAGATAAATGAGTGTACCAGACTTCACATCACCAAGGACAAGAAAAAGTCCAAGGAGATTTCCCTGGAGGTAATGAGAAAAGTAGGTATTGCCAACGTTGAAAAGCGTTACAATCAGTACCCTCATGAATTCTCCGGCGGTATGCTTCAGCGTGCACTTATCGCTATGGCTCTGGTTTGTAATCCAAAGCTTCTTATAGCAGATGAGCCTACCACAGCTCTTGACGTTACTATTCAGGCTCAGATTCTGGAGCTTATGAAGGAGCTGCAGAAGGAATTCAAGATGGCTATTCTTTTCATCACACATGACCTTGGTGTAGTAGCCAAGATGTGTGACAGAGTAGCAGTAATGTATCTTGGAAAAATCATTGAGACCGGTGACACCGAGACTATTTATGCTAATCCACAGCATCCTTATACAAAGGGTCTTATAGGCTCCGTACATAAGATTGGCGGCTCCCGTGATGAAAGACTTTTCTCTATTGATGGTACGGTTCCACTGGCTATGAATCTTCCTATTGCCTGCGGCTTCCATGACAGATGTAATGTAGCCATTAAGGGCCTCTGCGATAAGGCAGAGCCGGAGCTGGTAGAGATTGAGCCGGGTCATCAGATAGCATGCTTTGCATGTAATCATGAAAAATGTAAGGCTCAGTGTGAACAGGCCTACAAAGAAATAGCAGAGCGTGAGGCTAAGGCTGAGGCTGAAGCTTTAGAGGCTGCTGTAAAAGGTAATAAAAAGAAGGGGAGGAAATAAGCTATGGAAAAAGATACAATTCTCGAAGTAAAAAATGTCCATAAGCGTTTTACCTCCAAGGGTATTACAGTTAAGGCTGTTACCGACGTGTCCTTCAATGTAAAGCCTGGCGAGACAATTGGTATCGTAGGAGAATCCGGATGTGGTAAAACTACACTGGGACGTTGTATTGTACGTGCATATCAGGCCTCTGAAGGCGAGGTATGGTATCGTACCAAAGAGGGTAAAGAAGTAAACTTTATCGGTATAAACAGAAAAGAGATGAAGGGCATCAGAAAAGAGATTCAGATGATTTTCCAGGATCCTTATTCTTCCCTTGATCCACGTATGACAGTTCTTGATATTATCAAGGAGCCATTAAAAGCCAATTTCCCCAAAATGAGCAAGGATGAAATGAACCAGAGGGCAAAGGATATCGCAGCCAAGGTAGGACTTAATCCTGCATATCTTATGCGTTATCCTCACGCCTTCTCTGGCGGTCAGCGTCAGCGTATCGGTATCGCCAGAGCTCTTATCCTGGAGCCTCAGATTATCGTATGTGACGAAGCAGTATCCGCTCTGGACGTTTCCATTCAGGCTCAGGTTATCAATCTTCTTCGTGATTTGCAGCAGGAGCTCAACCTTACATACATCTTCATTTCACATGATTTGTCTGTAGTTGAGCATATCTCTGATAAGGTAGGCGTTATGTATCTGGGACAGATGGTAGAATTTGCTGAAACTGAGGAGCTTTTCTCACATCCTAAGCACCCATACACAGAGGCTCTCCTTTCAGCGGTACCTGTAGCAGATCCTACCTTCAAGATGGAGCGTATTCCATTAAAGGGCGAGATTCCAAACCCTGCCAACCCACCTTCAGGCTGCTACTTCCACGAGAGATGCTCTTACTGCATCGATAAGTGCGTAAACGAGTCACCTGCTCTTAATGCTATGCCGGATGGCAGACTTTGTGCCTGCCATAGAGCTAGCGAGCTCAATCTGGGCGGCTTCGACTTGGAAGCTATGGCCAAGCTGTCTGAGAAAAAAACAGAAGAAAAAACAAGCTAAAATCTTTAGTCCACTCGGAATAACGGGTGGACTTTTTTTGCGGATAAGAGTATAATTTTACTTACTTATATCCACGTAGTGAATGTGGAGCTAAGCAATAATAATTCATGCCGGCGCATGGAAGCTTAGCTGTTCAAACTCATTCGGAGTTCCTACATTTATTTCACTTCGTTTCATAAAAGGAGTTATTTATGGATAATCGATTTGCTAGTTTTATTTATCAGCCCATGAAGCCATTGGGAAGTGATGGCACTATGCTGACGGCATCATCCCGTCATATTCGTATTTCTCATGACGCTGCATTGTCAGGTATGGTGCTTCTTAAAAATGAGAAGAAGGTTTTGCCGCTTAAGAAAAAAAGCATGGTGGCCTTATTTGGTAAGACTCAGTATGACACTATCAAAGGCGGTGGAGGTTCAGGTGATGTTACTTGCGCTTACAGCCGCAATATAAACGAAGGCATGAAGCTTATGGAGCGTCAGGGGCTTTTGACCTTATATTCTCCTTTGGCTGATTTTTACAAGGGATATTTTGCTCAGGCTACTCCGGGAGATCATGGCACCAAAGAAGCGGATGTACCGGCTGATTTGGTGAAGCGAGCTGCCAAGGACTGTGATGTGGCAGTGATTACTATCGGCAGATTTTCCTGGGAAGGCGGAGACAGACGGGAATATGAGTTTAGCCTTTCAGTAGGTGAAGAAAGCATGATAGCCAGAGTATGCGAATACTTTGAAAATGTAGTAGTGGTGCTGAATGTTGTGGGTCCTATTACCACGGGCTGGATTGCAGATAACGAAAAAATCAAAGGTGCGCTTATGGCTTGGTGCGGAGGTATGGAAGGGGGCGCTGCAGTGGCAGAGCTGCTTTGCGGTATTGTCAATCCTTCAGGCCATCTGACCGACACACTTGCCCGGGACTATATGGATTATCCGGGTGCAGATACATTTAACGAATCCAAAGATTATGCCAATTACACAGAGGATATTTTTGTAGGATACAGATACTTTGAGACTATCCCGGGAGCTGCGGAGAAAGTAGTATATCCTTTCGGTTATGGTTTGTCATATACGACTTTTGATATAAAAGAACAGAAGTGCTGGACTGAAGCAGCAAAGGCCAAAAAGGGTGTGGCTTCTCTTTCTGCAGAGGCTGAAAATGGTCTGACCATTCATCTGAATTTGGAAGTAAAAAACACCGGCAGGATGGCTGGACGTCAGGTGGTGCAGGTATATTTAAATGCTCCTGCGGTAAAGCTTACCAGGGCCTCCAGAGAGCTGGTGGCATTTAAGAAGACCAAGCTTTTAAAGCCCGGGGAAAAGGAGCTTATTGCTTTTGATATCGATCTTCGTGCTGCCGCAGCTTTTGATGATATTGGAGCTGTAAAAATGTCAGCCAGAGTGCTGGAAGCCGGTGAGTATCGCCTTTTCTACGGATCTTCCGTACGTGATACTGAAGTAGCCAAAACAGTATTTGTACTGGACAATGACCTGGCAGTAGAGCAGCTCTCAAGCAAGGTAGCGCCCACAGCATTATCAAAAAGAATGCTGGCTGATGGTAGCTATGTAGAGCTGGAGCCGGGAAATAATCCTGACAGTCCGTGCACTACAGAGATGGAAGGGTGGACTCTACCTCAGCATGGCCTTTTGACTCATGATATGTTAAATGAGATGCGCCTTGATGATGCCAGACGCAGGACCCAGTTCGGTGAGGATCCGGAGAGCAGACAGCGCCCGGATTTCATGAAGGTAGCAGAAGGAAAAATGTCCATAGAGGAATTTGTGGGCAGGCTTCCGATTGAAGTTCTGATAGAAATGTTGGGCGGTCAGCCCAATACAGGTGTGGCAGACACCTTTGGTATGGGCAATTTCATGGAGTACAACATCCCAAATGTTATGACTACTGATGGCCCTGCAGGTGTGCGTATTCGCCCTGAGAGAGGCATGAATACCACAGCATTCCCAAGTGCGACACTGCTGGCCTGTTCATGGGACCCTGATATTCTGTCTGCTGTAGGCTTTGCAGCAGGTATGGAGACCAAGGAAAACCATATGGGTATGTGGTTGGCGCCGGGTATGAATATCCACAGGAATCCGCTTTGCGGTCGTAATTTTGAGTACTATTCAGAGGATCCGCTGCTTACAGGTCTTATGGCTACAGCCATGGTTACCGGTATACAGCAGTCCGGTACGTCTGCCTGCATCAAGCATTTCTGCTGCAACAATAAAGAAGAAGACAGAATGCGCTGTGATGCCAGAGTATCAGAGCGTGCCCTTAGAGATATTTATCTTAAGGGCTTTGAGATTTGTATTAAAAATGCACATCCATGGTCACTTATGACATGCTACAATAGGGTTAACGGTTTGTATCCTTCAGAGAACAGAGAGCTTTTACAGGGCATCCTCCGAGACGAATGGGGCTATGACGGTATGGTTACTACTGACTGGCTGAACAGAGTGAGTCAGGTAAATGAAATCAAAGCCGGAAATGACCTGAAGATGCCTGCAGGCGAGCCGGAAAGAGTACTGAAGGCAGTAGAAAGCGGTGAGCTTAGCCGCAGCCAGATAGAGGCATGTGCGGTAAGAATATTAAAGACTATCCTTCGTATGGGTGGTTATGAGATAAAAAAGTAATAAAGGGGATAAAGTAATGATAGTAAACGGTTTACCATGTAAGTACACATTTCACGAATTTGCATCTATTGATAAGCTCACGGAGTATCTTAACAATCAGTCTATTCCGATCGAGATGATTGTTTCTGTAAGCTACAACAACAAGCATGATGAATGGGTGCTTGTATACTTAAAGTACAATATTTAATAGCCTGACCTGAAGAGGGCAGCATGAAAGGAAATAATATGGGAAAAGAAAAGGAAATCCCTATGGATATCGTTACTTTGGAGATGGATGACGGCACAGTCGTAGATTGTGATGTGCTTTCTATTTTCTCAGTAAATCTTAAAGATGGCAGCAGAGACTATATAGCTCTTATTGACAGTAATGCCGGTGATGACGGCGAGATATGGTTCTACGGATGCAAGATGAATCCGGCAGATCCCGAGGATTTTGAGCTTATAGATATAGTAGATGACGACGAATTTGATGCGGTCTGCGACGCTTTTGATGAGCTTTTGGATGAAGAGGAGGCAGAAGGAGTATTCGGTCAGCTGATGGATGAAGAGGACTGATGCTTATATTGCCTATGCAATAGGAAAAAAGCTGATTCATAGCCGGATAAAGTGTTAAATTTCACTGAATAAATGTCGAAAAAATAGATAGAGAATACTATATCTATGGTCCTGTGTCAAGATTTAGCACAA
>JAZUFN010000162.1:0-2064 GCA_045640725.1 Lachnospiraceae bacterium | reverse complement strand
ATACTCCTACCAACACGCCCACCAATACTCCGACCAATACTCCTACCAATACCCCAACGCCACAGTTACTGGTGACTGACATAAAAGTTAATAACAGTGGGGCTGTGACATATGATGCTATGGGGTACCCGGTGATGAAGCAGGGGAATAAGCTGGATTTTAAAGTGTATTTAAGGCCCTATATGGCAGGAGCCGTAATAGAGGCTGTGCCACGCTATTATTATGATGATGGCAGCGGTCGTTTGTCTGCAAGGCTCTTTACTACTGCATCAACAATGCAAGGAATAATGACTTTACGAGAGGCCGGTGCAGATTACGATGATGTGCTGTATGGGAAAGATACCGGAAACAGTAGCGCCTTTACCTATGTTTTTCCTTATACGTCTCAGGTGGTTATAGAAGATGATTATGCTGAGTATCTTAGATATAAGCAAAACAATACGATTTCCGGTCATGAACCGTTTTTTAAGAAAAAAGGCTATTTGTATATTGTATATGACTTTCACGTGAGAATAGGGGCAAAAAACTTATATTATCCTGCTGATTTTACAGTAAAAGTAAAACTTGATAATGACAGTACATGGATTCATTGACAAAAATTGTTTTTCAATATAGGATTATGTCTGAAGTATATTATTTAGAGGACATCATGAATAACAGAGATTACCATGTACACACCGTATTTTCTTCTGATTCTACAGAGGATATGGAAAATTCAGTCAGGGCGGCTATAGAGATTGGCCTTACCGGCATTGCCTTTACAGAGCATATGGATCTGGATTTTCCTGAAATAAATAAAAAATATATGCTGGACGAGTATGGAGATTCTATTTATATCCATCATCCCGATTTTGATGAAAGGCCCTTATTTACTTTTGATGTCGGTGATTATCTAAAGAAAGTTCGACAGATGCAGGAAAAATACGGAGACAAAATCCAAATTCTTTCGGGCTTTGAAGCAGGCATGAGGCCGGGACGTACAGATCTGGCCGAAGAGTACGCTGACATGAAAAAGGAAAATGGATTTCAGATAGTCCTGGGGTCCATGCACCTCTTAGGCGGAGAAGATCCTTATTTTGAAAAGCTTTGGGAAGGCAAAACGGCAGATTATGTTGTAGCCCGCTATTTTGATGAGCTGGCACAGTGCGTAGATGAAAACAGTTACTTTGACAGCCTGGCACATATGGACTATATAGTGCGTTACGTACCACAAAAGCTTTTATCCATGCCACTTCCTGAGTATTTTAATCAGGTGTATGGGAAGAATCAAAAAAATATTGACTTTATATTAAAAACATTGATTAATCGTGGACAAGCATTGGAAATCAATACTAAGGGAATGGGAAAAGGACTGGGACACGCCCATCCTTCAGAGCCTATACTGGAACGCTATAAAGAGCTGGGCGGCAGCCTCTTTACATATGGCTCTGATGCCCATTCTGCTGAGTTTGTAGGAAGGGGGATTGTCAGGTAATGGCTTTTGACGGAATTACGGTGAGAGCTCTTACTGACGAGCTTTCACATTGCTTGGTAGGAGGACGCATTACAAAGGTGGTGCAGCCGGAAAAAGATGAGATATTGCTTACCATCAAGTCCGGCGATACCTACAGACTGTTTATGACAGCAAATGCCTCCCTGCCATTAATCTATCTTTTTGACGACAATAAACAGGCACCGGTTACGGCGCCTGCCTTTTGCATGCTGTTAAGGAAGCATTTTAACAGTGCCAGAATACTTAGCGTGAAGCAGGGGACTCCGGGAAATGAATCTCTGGAAAGAGTTATCACTATTACAGTTGAGCATCTGGATGAGATGGGAGATTTAAGGATTAAGCACCTTATCATGGAGATAATGGGCAAACACTCCAATATTATCCTCTGCGATGATGAGCTGACTGTTTTAGACTCCATAAAGCGTGTGTCATCCTTTATGAGCTCTGTGCGTGAGGTCTTGCCGGGAAGAAAGTATTTCCTGCCGGAGACCCAGCAAAAAGCTGATCCTTTGGCAGTATCTCAGGAAGAATTCGAAAAGGTATTAAGAAAAGGGAATAATCAGCTTACCAAG
>JAZUFN010000161.1:0-6669 GCA_045640725.1 Lachnospiraceae bacterium | reverse complement strand
TTTTCTCACTGCGTTCAAAAAAGGAGATTAAATGAAATTCTTGTATCCTTTTGGCAAAGAAAAAGCGTTTACCTTAAGCTATGATGACGGCAATATGCCCGATCTTAAGCTGGTGGCACTTTTTAATAAATATGGGGTAAAAGCCACCTTCAATCTGAATTCCAAACGTTCCTTAAGTGAACATAGTCCATCTGAGCTCCGGGATATCTATTATGGTCACGAGATAGCCTCTCACGGGCTGGAGCACATGTATCCGACTCATTTATCTCCTCAGGGACTATTTAGAGAATTTGCGGTAGATAAGGTCAATCTGGAGCAGGCATTTGAAGTGCCTGTAAGAGGGGCAGCCTACGCCTTCGGAGACTACAATGAAGAGGTAAAGCATACCCTTAAGTCTCTGGGGCTTCACTACTCCAGGGTATGTCAGGAGACTCAGGATTTTGACCCACCTAAGGACTTTTTAGAGTGGACGCCTACCTGCCATCATAACAACAATATTTTTGCCCTGGCAGACCGTTTCCTCAGCCTGCCGGACTGGCGCGATCTGCCCCTTTTCTATGTGTGGGGCCACAGCTATGAATTTGATCAGACAGATGGCATAGGCTGG
Organism: Lachnospiraceae bacterium; assembly: GCA_045640725.1. GTDB lineage: Bacteria > Bacillota > Clostridia > Lachnospirales > Lachnospiraceae > RGIG3528. Next base: position 6,062 of record JAZUFN010000161.1, on the reverse strand, counting down.
CAGGAAATGGAGGCTTTTCTCCAAAAGATATCCGGGCAGGATGATATATACTATGGCACCAACATAGAGATTTACGACTACCTGACCGCCATATCACAGGTAGAGTTTTGGGAGGGTGGCAAGCGCCTTTACAATCCCACTGCTTTGACTATCTGGTATAAAAATGACGATGGACAGAAAATGTCACTGGCTCCCAGAGCAGTGGCTACTGCTTAAAATCATGTACCAAACACAATATAATTTATAAAGGGGTTAATTTATGTATAATGTCATGTCACCTGTGGCTTCAGAATTCATAAGCCACGAAGAAATCGAAGAAAGCCTTAGATACGGCGAAGCAAACAAGCACAACAGAGAGCTCATTTCAGAGATAATTAAAAAGGCTGAGCTTAGAAAAGGTCTCTCCCACAAGGAAGCCATCGTGCTTTTGGACTGTGAGGAAGAAGACTTAAATCAGCAGATTTATGCCCTGGCGGAGCAGATCAAGAAAGATTTTTACGGAAATCGTATCGTTATGTTCGCTCCGCTTTACCTGTCCAACTACTGTGTAAATGGCTGTGAATACTGTCCTTATCACTTGAAAAACAAGCACATCCGTCGCGTGAAGCTGACACAGGAAGAAGTAAAGCGTGAGGTTATTGCTCTGCAGGACATGGGCCACAAGCGTCTTGCTATCGAAGCAGGTGAGGACCCTGTAAATAATCCTATCGAGTATATTCTGGAATGCATCAACACCATATACAGCATCAAGCATAAAAACGGCGCTATCCGTCGTGTAAATGTTAATATAGCAGCTACTACCGTAGAAAATTACAAGAAGCTTAAGGACGCAGGAATCGGCACCTATATTCTTTTCCAGGAGACCTATCACAAGGAAAATTATGAGAAGCTGCACCCAACAGGACCAAAGCATGATTACGCTTATCATACTGAGGCTATGGACCGTGCCATGGAAGGCGGCATCGACGATGTAGGTCTGGGTGTTCTTTTCGGCCTTAACAACTATCGTTATGATTTTACCGGCATACTGATGCATGCAGAACATCTGGAAGCCTACAAGGGCTGTGGACCTCACACCATCAGTGTTCCCCGCGTGCGCAAGGCTGATGATATCAATCCCGACATTTTTGACAACGGTATCAGTGATGAGACTTTTGCCAAAATCGTAGCATGTATCCGTATCGCAGTGCCTTATACCGGCATGATTGTATCCACCAGAGAGAGCCAGCAGACCCGTGAAAAGGTGCTGCACCTGGGTATCTCCCAGATTTCCGGTGGATCCCGCACCAGCGTTGGTGGCTATGCTGAAGAGGAGGCTCCTGAAGACAATTCCGCTCAGTTTGAGCTGTCAGATCATCGCACCCTGGATGAAGTAGTAAAATGGCTGATGGAGATGGGCTATATCCCATCCTTCTGTACGGCCTGCTACAGAGCCGGCCGTACCGGTGACCGTTTCATGAAGCTTTTAAAGAGCGGTCAGATCATCAATTGCTGTCATCCAAATGCTCTCATGACTCTTAAAGAATACCTGGAGGATTACGCAGCTCCTGATACCAGAGAACTGGGACTTAAGATGATTGATAAAGAGCTGGAGAAAATCACCAATCCTGTAGTTAAGGAGAAGGCTACCCAGTATATTCACGATATGAACGAGGGACAGCGCGACTTTAGATTTTAGTGCCGCGGCAAAGGAGATTTTCTCACTGCGTTCAAAAAAGGAGATTACAAGGACACGCTTTCTTACGAAAGCTAATTATAGTACTCGCCGTACAGGCCTCCATTGCCTGCGGCAAAGGAGATTACATGAGTCTTAATGATACACCATCCGGAGAACGCCTGCACATCAGCTTTTTCGGAAAAAGAAATGCGGGGAAATCCTCCCTGGTAAACGCCATAACAGGCCAGGAGATGTCCATAGTGTCAGAAGTCAAGGGTACAACTACCGACCCTGTGAAAAAGGCCATGGAGCTGCTGCCACTGGGGCCTGTCGTCATTATTGATACTCCGGGTCTGGATGATGAGGGTATTCTGGGCGAAAAGCGTATAAAGAAAGCAAAAGAAATAATGGAATCTACTGATGTGGCCGTCATTGTTGTTGACGGCCATATCGGCATAAGTCACGAAGAGGATGAAGTTGCCCGTCTTTTACAGGCTCGCGACATCCCCTTTCTCTATGCATTTACAAAAAGCGATTTGGGTGGCTTCCCCATGCCTCATGCCATGAACTACATAGCCGTCAGCAGCGCCACCGGCGAAAATATAAATGAGCTTAAAGAGCTTATCGGCAAGGTAGGAGCTGCAGCAGCCAATACCAAAGTGTTGGTAGGGGATTTAATAAAGCCCCATGATTTTGTTATGCTGGTCACTCCTATTGACTCTGCTGCGCCAAAGGGTCGTCTCATTCTGCCACAGCAGCAGGTTTTACGAGATGTACTGGATCATGGTGCCAGAGCTATAGTGGTACAGGAGGATGAAATAGCAGGGACTTTGGACGGCTTAAAGATAAAGCCTGCTCTGGTAGTCACTGACTCTCAGGCCTTTAAAAAGGTAGCTGCAATAGTACCTGCAGATATTCCACTCACCTCATTTTCCATACTTATGGCCAGATACAAGGGCTTTCTATCCACTGCAGTACAGGGAGTCAAGGCCCTTAAGGATCTTAAGGAAGGATCTCGCATACTGATATCCGAGGGTTGCACACACCACAGACAATGTGGCGATATCGGTACGGTTAAGCTGCCTGCCTGGATCAGACAGTATACAGGCAAAGACTTTATTTTTGAGACTTCCTCCGGCAATTCTTTTCCTGAGGATCTGTCTCCTTATGACATGGTCATCCACTGCGGAGGCTGCATGCTAAACGAAAAAGAAATGACTTACCGCATGCGCCATGCTGAAAACGCAGGCATACCATTTACCAACTATGGCACCACTATCGCTGAGATTCACGGCATCCTGGACAGAAGCATCAGGATATTGCAAATGTGAAAAAGCCTGCGGCAAAGGAGATTTTTCACTTCGTTCCATAAAAGGAGATGACAAGGACACGCTTTCTTACGAAAGCTAATTACAGTACTCGCCGTACAGGCCTCCATTGCCTACGGCAAAGGAGATGACAAGGTCGCTAAGCCATTATACTTCATGCTTCGCATGAAGGCTTAGCTTTTCAAACTCCTAACGGAGTTCTCCATTTATTCCACTTCGTTCCATAAAAGGAGAAAACATGTACGAAGCTCTGACTTTAAAGAAATCTAACTGCAAAAACTGCTACAAGTGCATCAGGCACTGCCCTGTAAAAGCTATCCGTTTTTCCGAAAATCAGGCCCACATCCTGACTCAGGACTGTATTTTGTGTGGTCAGTGCTTTGTTTACTGTCCTCAAAATGCCAAGGAAATCACCAACGATACAGGTCGTGTAAAAAAGATGATAAAAGATGGTGAGAAGGTCATTGCAAGCCTTGCCCCATCATTTATAGCCGATTTTGACAATGTGGGTATTGATTCTATGCGAGAAGCCCTAAAAAAACTGGGCTTCTACGATGCCGAAGAGACAGCTATAGGCGCCACTATAGTAAAACGTGAATATGAGCGTCTGGTAAATGAGGGTAATTATGACAATCTCATTACCTCCTGCTGCCATACTGTGAATCTCCTGATTCAGAAGTATTACCCTGAGCTCACTAAATACCTGGCCGATGTGCTTTCTCCCATGCAGGCCCACTGTCAGGATATAAAGAGACGCCATCCCGATGCCAAGGTGGTATTCATCGGCCCATGCGTTTCCAAAAAAGATGAAGCAGATCGCTACCCAGGCTACGCAGATGTGGTACTGACCTTTGAAGAGCTGGCTGAAATGTTTGACGAAAAAGGTATTGTACCGGAAGAAAAGCTGGATAATACTCCTGAAAGCAGGGCCCGCTTTTTCCCTACTACCGGGGGCGTCTTAAAGACTCTTACTGATTTCCACACTGACTATACATATATGGCTATAGATGGTGTAAAAAACTGCCGGGCTGCCTTGGACGATATGCTACAGGGCAATATCAGCCACTGTTTTATCGAAATGAGTGCCTGCTCAGGTAGCTGCATCAATGGCCCGGTTATGAAAAAATATCACAGAAATCCGGTCAGAGACTATCAGGCCATCGCAAAATATGCCGGTGAAAAGGACTTTGTTGTAGACCAGCCTGATGAATCTGACATCAGAAAGATACACCACTATACAAAGCGTGCACTGGTAGACCCCTCAGAAGAGGAAATCAAGGCAGCTCTTAAGTCCATGGGCAAAACTAAACCTACAGATGAGCTTAACTGTGGCACATGCGGCTACGAGACCTGTCGTGAAAAAGCCATAGCTATATGCCGTGGTGTGGCAGAATCCTTCATGTGCCTGCCCTACCTCATGACCAAGTCCGAAAGCTTTTCATCATCTATTATCACCAATTCACCTTATGGCGTAGTGGTAGTTAATAACGATATGACCATCCAGCAGATCAACCCTGTAGGACTTGATATATTAAAGCGTTCCCGCAACGATAATTACAAGGGATTGATGATAACCGAGCTGCTACCTCCGGATTACTTCATCGAAGTATTGGATTCCAAAAATGTTATTCAAGGTGTACACATGCACCTGCCTGAAATCGACAGACATATTTCTGCCACTTTTACCTACGATAAGGATTCCGATTTCATTATCGCTCTTTTCCAGGACATCACAAAAGCAGAGCAGGAAAAGGCCCAGAAGGAGGCCATCACCAAAAAGACCGTTGAAACTGCTGACGCCCTGGTAGCCAAGCAAATGCGCATCGTTCAGGAAATCGCATCCTTACTGGGTGAAACTACTGCCGAGACCAAAATAGCCCTTACCAAACTCAAGGAGACCGTGCAAAATGACTAATCTTTTTTGTGATATCGGTTACAAAAGCATAAATCATTTCGGCGAACAGCTCTGCGGTGATCACGTAGTAATTAAAAGGAGCGAGGAAAACGGCACTGTAATAGTACTGGCAGACGGCCTGGGTAGTGGTGTTAAGGCCAGTATCCTATCTACCTTAACCTCAACCATCATAAGTACAATGCTGGCAGAAGGCCTGTCAGTTACCGACTGCGTAGATACTATTGTAGCTACCCTCCCGGTGTGTGCAGACAGGGAAGTAGCCTACTCTACTTTTACTATAATTCATATAAAAGATACCACTGCAGATATTATCCAATACGACAATCCTCCGCTGGTACTTCTTAGGAATGGTAAAAATTACAGCTACATTACCCGTCAGGTAAAGGTGAATGACAAAAAGTTACTTCTTAGCAATATTCAGCTGAAAGAGCACGATACCCTGGTAGCCTTCAGTGATGGCTGCCCCTATGCAGGCCCTGCTCATACTCTTAATATGAATTGGAAGCAGGAAGATATTGTGTCTTTTTTGGAGACCTACAGTGCAGTAGGCTACAGTGCCAAGACCCTGGCCACCATGCTGGTAGATGAATGCAATCGCCTCTATAACAATGCTCCCGGCGACGATACTACAGCTCTTGCCGTACACATCAAAAAAAGGCAATCCGTAAATATCTTTTTCGGACCTCCCCTCAAGCAGGAGATGGAACAGGAGATTTTTGATGAATTTTTCGCATTACCCGGTAAACACGTAATATGCGGCGGCACCACTGCCCGCATCGCAGCTGCCCACCTTAAAAAGACGGTAATTCCTGAGAATTCTTCTCCTGACCCTACCATCCCCCCTATTTCAAAAATAGAGGGTGTGGACCTCACCACAGAGGGCGTCGTTACAATGAGTAAAGTGTTGGAATATGCCAAAGACTACCTAAATGACAACGAGCTCTACACAGACTGGGCCTTTATGCGGGACGGCGCTTCTCTCCTTGCACGCCTCCTTTTTGAAACCGCCACAGACATCACATTTTACGCAGGTCAGGCCATTAATGAAGCCCACAACGAGCACAACAGCAAATTTTCTTACGAAAGAAAAGCTCTGGTGCTGGTAGAATTATCTGACCTCTTAAAAGCCATCGGAAAAGACATCACTATAAAAACCGTATAA
>JAZUFN010000160.1:0-6742 GCA_045640725.1 Lachnospiraceae bacterium | reverse complement strand
GCCTACTATTTACAACAGCCTGCTTTATCCGTTTACCAGAAATATCTGCGGCTCCATGGACTATACCCCTACTGCTGTTGCCATTCCGAACAGTAGTGCCAGCAACGCTTTTGAACTGGCCATGACCATAGTCTATGAGTCCGGTCTTCAGCATCTGGCCTATTCAGCTTCCGGCTATAGGAAGTATAACGGTTTGAAGTTTATTAACCATGTACCCACAGTCTGGGATCAGTCTCGACTTTTGGAAGGGGTGCCCGGTGAGTACGTTACCTTTGCCAGAAAAAATGGAGAAGAATGGTTCCTGGGGGCTATGACCAATTCCGGAAGAAAAATGCGGATAATGCTGGATTTCCTGGGAGAAGGAGAGTATAACGCTTATATTTGCAGGGATTCCGAAAAAGGTGACGAGCTCCTTATTTCCAAAGAAGTCCTTACATCTAAAGATACTTTGGAGATAGATTTAATTACTGCAGGCGGAGCAGCAGTGATTTTTACAAAAAACGACTATCAGGATATAGTCATCAGCAAGTAACAATACTTAATGAATAGTTTCTTTACATTAGCTCTGCTTTTAGATATAATAAGTTTTCGGACGTGCTCCTTTCGGAGCAGGAAAGGTATAAAATGAATAATAAGAATGATTTTGCAAAATACCCGCCTATGGGCTGGAACAGCTGGGACTGTTACGGTGCAGCCGTTAATGAAGAACAGGTTATGGGAAATGCTCAGTATATGGCAAAATACTTAAAGCCCTTTGGCTATGAGTATGTAGTAGTGGATATTGAGTGGTCTGAGCCGGATGCCGAGTCCATGGCCTATAGAAAATTCGCCCCCCTTGATATGGATGAGTATTCCAGACTTATCCCTGCAGTAAAGCGTTTTCCTTCTGCTGCTGACGGGGTAGGCTTTAAGTCTATGGCTGACAGAGTGCATGATATGGGCCTGAAATTCGGTATACATATTATGAGAGGTATTCCCCGTCAGGCTGTTTACATGGGTACCAAGATTAAGGGTACCGACTATACTGCCAGGGACATAGCTCATCCCTACTCAGTCTGTTCCTGGAATACTGAAATGTACGGCGTGGATACCAATCACCCCGGAGCGCAGGCTTACTATGATTCTATTATTGAGCTCTATGCATCCTGGGGAGTGGATTTTATAAAATGTGATGACATTTGCGTTACAGAGGGTCGTCCTGATGACCTCTACTCAGGCAGAGGCGAGATAGAATGTTTAAGAAAAGCTATCGATAAATGCGGACGTCCTATAGTTTTGTCCCTGTCACCGGGGCCTGCTGATATTAAAAATGCAGAGCACCTGAAGGCTAATGCCAACATGTGGCGTATGACCGGAGACTTCTGGGACTCCTGGGATGCTTTAAATGCCATGTTTGACAGATGCCGCACCTGGCAGGATCACGTGGGTAACGGCTGCTGGCCGGACTGCGATATGCTGCCATTAGGACATATCTCCATCTACAACGGTGACCGCTGGTGCAATTTTACTCACGATGAGCAGAAGCTGCTTATGACCCTCTGGTGTATTTTCCGCTCACCACTTATGATGGGGGGCGAAATGAGAGACAATGATGAGTTTACCCTGAATGTCCTCACCAATCCCGAAGTACTGGCCCTGGAAAAGGAGACCTTTGGCGCTCGCGAAGTAATGAATGCTGAGGGTGTTACAGTATGGAAGACCACTGACAATGAAGGCAACATTTACCTGGCTGTTTTTAACCGTGACTGCTATAAAAAGAATATTTCCATAGGCCTTGCCAGACTTCAGGTAGAACACAGGCAGACTTACAAGCTTAGAGACCTGTGGGAGAGAAAAGATCTGGGGGAGATTACCGAAGAGATTTATGCCGAGGTAAATGCCCACGGAGCAGTACTTTACAAGCTCAGCAAATAGCTTAAATATATATTATTAAGGAGATTTATATGGAAGACAAAGAGATCTTAAAGTATGTGGATCATACTTTACTGACACAGACTGCGACATGGGAAGAAATCAAGCAGATCTGTGATGATGGTATGGCTTTTGGTACAGCATCTGTCTGCATCCCACCATCATACGTAAAGCAGGCCAAGGAGTATGTGGGAGACAAGCTGGCAATTTGTACTGTTATCGGCTTCCCCAACGGCTATAATACCACAGCAGTTAAGGAATTTGAGACAAAGGAAGCTCTTAAGGAAGGCGCATCCGAGATCGATATGGTTATCAATATCGGCTGGCTCAAGGATAAAAAGTATGATGCCATCAGAGAGGAAATCAAGACTCTTAAGGCAGCATGCGGTAAGAATATTCTGAAGGTTATTATCGAGACCTGTCTGCTTACAGATGAGGAAAAGGTAAAGATGTGTCAGCTGGTGACTGAAGCAGGCGCAGATTTTATTAAGACATCCACAGGATTTTCCAAGGCTGGCGCTACCTTCGAGGATATTGCCCTTTTCGCACAGAATGTGGGTAATGGAGTTCAGATGAAGGCAGCAGGCGGCATTTCATCCCTGGATGATGCCAAAAAATTCCTCTCTCTGGGTGCTACCAGACTTGGTACTTCCAGAATAGTAAAGCTCATGAAGGGCCAGCAGGGCTCAGGTTACTAAACCTATATCATAATAGAAAAAGGAGTGTATATATATGGCAACACCACATAATGCAGCAGAGAAGGGTGACATCGCAAAGGTAGTTCTTATGCCGGGCGATCCTTTACGTGCAAAATATATTGCAGATACCTATCTTACAGACGTTAAGTGCTTCAACACAGTAAGAAACATGTTTGGCTACACAGGTAAGTACAATGGTAAGGAAATCTCCGTCATGGGAGGCGGCATGGGTATTCCTTCCATCGGTATTTATTCCTACGAGCTTTTTAATTTCTATGATGTAGAATGTATTATCAGAATCGGCTCCGCAGGCGGTTTCGCAGATGATGTTAATGTACGTGACCTGGTTATCGGTATGGGTGCTTCCACCAATTCCAATTATGCTGACCAGTACAATCTGCCCGGCACTATCGCACCTATTGCTGACTTTGATGTCCTTCGTAAGGCAGTTGAAGTAGCTGAGGAAAAGGGAGTTAAGGTACGTGTAGGTAATGTACTTTCTTCCGATGTTTTCTACAATGCAGATCCTACCTTTAATGACAGATGGAAAAAAATGGGCGTTCTTTGTGTAGAGATGGAGGCAGCGGCTCTTTATCTTAACGCTATTGCAGCCGGTAAAAAGGCTCTTTGTATGCTTACCATTTCCGACCATTTGTACAAGGAGGAGGCTCTTTCAGCAGAAGAGCGTCAGAATTCCTTCCATGAGATGATGGAAGTAGCCCTCGCCGTAGGTACAGAGCTGTAAGGAAGCCGTAAAGGAGAAAAAATGGATCAGGCAACTGAGAAAAAATTAATGGAGACAGCCCTTGTATATAGAAAAAGGGCATATACTCCCTATTCACATTTCAATGTTGGCGCAGCCCTTCTTGCCAAAGACGGCACTGTTTTTGGCGGTTGCAATATCGAGAATGCGGGATATTCTGCTACAAACTGTGCAGAGCGTACAGCCTTTTTCAAGGCAGTATCCGAAGGATATCGTGACTTTGAAGCTATTGCAATAGTGGGTGGCTATGACGGAATAAATGATGGTAATCCGGACTCTGCAGTAGCGCCTTGCGGTGTATGCCGTCAGGTTATGGCAGAATTCGTAGATTTCAAAGAATTCAAGATACTTTTGGGCACAGGCCCTCAGGACTATAAGATTTATAACCTGGAGGAGATTCTTCCTCTTGGATTTTCACCGAAGGACCTTAATGCTAAGTAAATATGTTTCAAATGACGAGAGCGTAATATTATGGACAGACTTAAAATTGTATTTCTTGAAACAGCGACTTTGGGCGATGATGTAAACATCGCCCAGTTTTCTGATTTGGGAGAAGTGGTAACCTATGATCTCACTAAAAAAAGTGAGATAAATGAGCGTGTTGCAGATGCAGATGTAGTTATTATTAACAAACTGCCTATGTGTGAGGAGACACTTAAGGATGCAAAGAACCTTAAGCTTATCTGCCTTACAGCTACAGGCACCAATAATATTGATTTCCCATATACCAACAGTCGTGGCATAGTGGTAAAAAATGTTGCAGGCTATTCTACAGAGTCAGTGGTACAGCATACCTTTGCCCTCTTTTTCTTTCTCTATGAGAAAATGTCATATTATGACGGCTATGTAAAGAGCGGAGACTATGCCAATGCTCCCTTTTTCTGCCATATTGAAGAAAAATTCCATGAGCTGTATGGTAAAACCTGGGGAATTATAGGCCTTGGAGAAATAGGCAGAAGAGTGGCTACCGTGGCTGAGTGTTTTGGCTGCAAAGTCATTTACTATTCTACTTCCGGATCTCACGATGATGACCATTTTAAGAGGGTTTCACTGGATGAGCTTCTGGCAGAATCAGACATTGTTTCCATTCATGCGCCGCTAAATGAAAAGACCAATAATCTTATGAATGCCGAGACTATCGGTAAGATGAAAAAAACTGCATATTTAATCAATGTGGGCAGAGGACCTATTATTAATGAGGAAGACCTTTATAGTGCATTGTTAAATGATGATATAGCCGGTGCGGGACTGGATGTTTTGGCTGTGGAGCCTATGGACCCGAAGAATCCGCTCATCAAGGTATGGGATTCCAGAAAGCTGGTTATTACTCCACATATTGCCTGGGCTACAGCAGAGGCCAGAGGCAGATGCGTAGACAGAGTCTATGATAACGTTAAAACCTATATTAACACAGGTAAATAAGCCGGTATTTGGGCTGTTTTTTGGGATACAATTAAGCCGATACTTATTTTGTAAATCTCCGCTGAAAATAAATGAATAAAACCTATAATTTTTGTTAGATTTTTATAAAATTCGTTTGACAATAAATTTACAAAATGCTATAGTAAAAAAGCGGTATTAAACCGTGTAAACATTTATTTTTCAAGTTATTTGGAGGATTTAGAAAATGACAGGTACAGTTAAGTGGTTCAACAACCAGAAGGGTTACGGCTTCATCTCTGACGAGAACGGCAAGGACGTATTCGTTCATTACTCAGGACTTAACATGGAGGGCTTCAAGTCTCTCGAAGAGGGTCAGAAGGTTACTTTCGATGTTACAGAAGGCGCTAAGGGACCTCAGGCTACAAACGTAACCAAGTGCTAATCGATTAATTTTTACAATGTACCTTTTTCAGATATAAAAGCAATTTTATTAAGAGAAATCTACTTTAGTAAATAATGAGAGTAAGCAAAAAATAGCACTCGAACGGGTGCTATTTTTCATGCGTAAAAAATAATGTTTATTCACAAATAAAACTGTGATATGATATTAAAAGCTGTTACTGCTAATAGTAACTAAAATCTTTATATTTTGGAGGACATTATGTCTAAAACTTTCGTTATGGATCATCCACTTATTCAGCACAAGATTGGCATTATGAGAGACAAGAATACATCTACTAAAGAGTTCAGAGCTCTCGTTACAGAGGTAGCTTCCCTTATTTATTACGAGGCCAGCCGTAATCTTCCTCTTGCTGATAAGGTTATTGAAACACCTCTTGTTACTACCACAGTTAAAGAAATAGCAGGTAAAAAGCTCTGTGTTGTACCTATCCTTCGTGCAGGTATGCAGATGGCTGAGGGTGTTCTTGTTATGACGCCTAATGCCAAGGTAGGACATATCGGGCTTTACAGAGACGAGGAGACTCTTGAGCCTCATGAGTATTTCTGCAAGCTGCCCAAGGATGTTACAGAGAGAGAAGTTTTCCTGGTAGATCCTATGCTGGCTACCGGTGGTTCTGCTATCGCAGCTATCGATCTTCTTAAGAAGCGCAGCATCGACAAAATCAGATTCCTGTGCCTTATCGCAGCACCTGAGGGCGTGGAGAAGCTGCAGAAGGCTCATCCTGATGTAGATATTTACATTGGAGCGCTTGATGAGAGACTGAACGAGAATGGTTATATTCTTCCCGGTTTGGGCGATGCCGGAGACAGAATCTACGGTACAAAATAGTATTGGACATTTAGTGCATAATGGATAAAGACATAGTTTTTATTTTGGAGATTATTGGCACCATAGCTTTTTCGGTGTCCGGTGCCATGATTGGCATTCAAAAGAAAATGGACATTTTCGGTGTTACCATCCTGGGACTTACCACTGCAGTGGGAGGCGGTATTTTACGTGATCTTATGATAGGGAATATTCCACCTCAGACCTTTCGGGACCCTGTATATGCCCTTATGGCCATTTTGACAGCTATCATGGTGTTTGTTATTGTGGCTACCTTAAAAAAAGTACGGCACAAGGATCACATAGATATAACGGATCAGTTTAAGGGTAAGAGAGTATATGATCTGGTTATGCTGATTATGGACACACTGGGGCTGGCCATTTTTACAGTAGTAGGTATTCAGACTGCAGAAAAAGCAGAGGCGGAGTTCAGCTGGCTGCTGCTGGTGTTTGTGGGTGTTGTTACCGGTGTAGGCGGTGGTGTTATACGAGATATGATGGCTGGTAATACTCCTTACATATTCGTAAAGCATATATATGCCTGTGCCAGTTTAGCAGGTGCAGTGGTATATCTGGTTATCCATGCCATAGGTGGAATAGGAATAGAATCCTTCGCAGCTATTGTCGCTATGGCTGTGATAATGGTTATCAGATTCTTAGCCGCCAAATTCAAATGGAATTTACCAAGAATCAATTAAA